>NZ_JBIWOA010000031.1:0-129268 GCF_044767525.1 Streptomyces sp. NPDC101234
CAACTTCGCCCGAGCACGGTTCACTTCATGTGCGTCCACGCCTCCAGCATGCCCCCGAACAGTGCCGCGAGACAGACCTAACGGAGTCCTACTAGGACCCTCCGCCGGATCGGGGCGCAGGACAGCGGCGGTGACTGTCGGCCGGGGTGAGCGGGGTCGTGGGGGCCTCGGGGCCGACCGCCGGGCGGCCACTTCGGCGACCGGCGGCAACGCCGCTCGGGGTACCCCCTCCGGGGCGAGGGTGGGCCGGCCCCCGGTCTGCGGCGTGATCCGCCGGGCAGGAGCGCCTAGGGCCGTACGCCGATCACGACGTTGGCGTACAGCTCCTCCGAGATCGCGAGGCAGGTGGTCAGGCCGGCGTGCCGGAAGGCCGCCACGGCATCGTCGGCCTGACGTTCGCTCGTCTCGACGAGGACGCAGCCGCCCGGCGCCAGCCACTGGGGCGCCTCGGCGGCGACCCTGCGCAGCACGTCGAGCCCGTCGCCGCCGCCGTCGAGGGCGACCAGCGGCTCGTGGTCGCGGGCCTCGGCGGGCAGCAGCCCGACCTCGCCGCTGGGGACGTACGGCACGTTGGCCGCGAGGATCCCGATCCTGCCGCGCAGGGCGGCGGGCAGGGCGTCGAACAGGTCGCCGGCGTGGGCGTGGCCCCCGTAGGGGGCGATGTTGCGGCGGGCGCAGCCGACCGCGGCCGGGTCGATGTCGGCGGCGTGCAGTTCGACGTCGCCGAGGGCGGCGGCGAGGGCCGCGCCCACCGCACCCGAGCCGCAGCACAGGTCGACGACGACGGACGCGCCGGGGGCCTGGGCGAGGGCCTGGTCGACCAGGAACTCGGTGCGGCGGCGGGGCACGAACACGCCGGGTTCCACGAGCACGCGCAGCCCGTGGAACCCGGCCCAGCCGAGGACGTGTTCGAGGGGCCGGCCACTGGCGCGCCGGTCGACCATCGCGGCCAGTTCGTCCGGGGTGCGGGCGGTGGCGAGGATCAACTCCGCCTCGTCCTCGGCGAAGACGCAGCCCGCGGCGCGCAGCGCGGAGACGACAGCGGTGGTGTCGGAGAGTGAAGTCATCGCCGCGAGCCTATCCGTAGTCCGGACCGCCGGTCGCCGGCCGTCAGACGCCGACCGTCTCCTGGGTCTCCTCCTCGGCCTCCTGGGCGAGTTCGGCCGGTGACTCGGGTACGGCCACGGACGACGCCGAGGCCGCGACCGGGGCCGGGGCCTGGGCCGCCTTGGTCCGCTCGTACGCCGCCGCGATCGCGGTGACCGCGAGGCCGGCCAGCAGCCAGACCACGAGGGTCCACACGTTCCGGCTCAGGCCGTCGCTGCCGAAGTACAGGAGGCTGCGGGCGCCTTCGACGAAGCCGGCGCCGTTCCAGAAGGCGTGCAGGGTGCCGAAGAAGCCGTTCTGCAGCTCGGGGCGGAACAACCCGCCGGAGCTGGTGAAGTTGAGCATCACGAAGAGCACCATCATGGTCAGCGTCGTCCACCGCTTGAGGAAGGTGTGCAGGCCGACGCCGATGAGCAGGATGCCCGCCGAGTAGAGCCAGGCCATGCCCCAGATGCCGGCCAGGTCGTGCTGGGCGAGGTGGAACACCGGTCCGGCGAGCAGCGCGCCGATGCTGCCGACGACGGCGGAGACGCCGAGCGCCAGCAGGGCGCGGATCCGCATGGGGAGCGTGCCGCCGGCCGCGCCGAGGGCGGCGACCGAGGCGTAGGAGCCGATGCTGACCGCGATGAGCAGGAAGAACAGGCCCTGTCCTGTGGGGTCGTCGGCGACGGGCTCGGCCACGTCGGTGACCTTGAGCGGGAGGCCCTCCTCGGCGGCGACCGGGGTGAAGACCTTCTCGACGGCGGTGGCGCCCATGTCGGAGGCGGCGCTCGCGACGAGAAGTTCCGGTGTCCTGGTGCTCGGCACATAGGCGCCGGTCACGGTGCGGGCCTTGAGCAGGTCCACTGCCTCGGTGCGGGTGGGGACGGTACGGACGTCGAGCTTGTCACCGGCGGTGTCCTTGATGGTCTGCGCGAACACCTTCGCCTTCGGTCCGGTGCCGACCACGGCCACGGGCAGGTGGTTCGGCTCCGGGTGGACGAACGCGCCCATGTAGGCCAGCCCCATGCCCAGGCACATCAGCAGCGGGGTGATCAGGTGCGTGAGCACATGGCGCAGTGCCGGTGACCTCATCGCGTACGACCTCCAGATCTTCCGGTTCTCCCGAAGCACCTTCGGGACAACTGGTTGGCTTATACAACTCAGACTCAAGTTGTACTATACAACTAGACCGTCGGAGGAGGTATTCCCGTGACATCCACGGAGACAGCCGTCGAGACCATCCAGCGCGAGATGACGACCTTCGCGCGGCGGGCCAGGGCGTCGGCCGGGCGGATGCACCCCGAGCTGTCACTGGTGTCCTACACGCTCCTCGGGCATCTGGAGGAGCGCGGCGGCTGCCGGGCGACCGACCTGGCCGCGCACTACGCGCTGGACAAGTCGACGGTCAGCCGGCAGGTGGCGGCGCTGGAGCGGTCGGGGCTGATCGAGCGGCGTCTGGACCCGGAGGACCACCGGGTCCAGGTGCTGCATCTGACGGAGGCCGGGGAGGAGATCCTGGCCCAGGTGACCCGCAGCCGCCGGGCCGCCTTCCGGGAGCGGCTGGCGGAGTGGGCGGAGGAGGACCTGGTCAGGTTCGCCGGCTACCTGGAGCGCTACAACGCCGGGACGTCGACGGGCACCGGCGAGGACTGACCGAGCGCCTGCGGCACCCGGGCCGCGAGGAAGGCGGTACGGCGGCGGAGGCGGAAGCCGAGGGACTCGTACAGCCGGATCGCGGTGGTGTTCTCGGCGCCGGTGTGCAGGAACGGGGTCTCGCCGCGTTCCCGGATGCCGTACGCGACCGCGCGGATGAGCCGGGTCGCGAGGCCCTCGCCGCGGTACGCCGGGTCGGTGCAGACCGCGCTGATCTCGGTCCAGCCCGGCGGGTGCAGCCGCTCCCCCGCCATCGCGATCAGCCTCCCGTCGCGGCGGATGCCCAGGTAGGTGCCCATTTCGATGGTGCGGGGCAGGAAGGGGCCGGGCCGGGTGCGCTCGATCAGGTCGAGTATCTCGGGCACGTCGGCGGGGCCGAGACGGACCGCGGCCGGCTCCGGGACGGCCTCCATGCCCTCGTCCACCAGCTGCACTCCCGCGATGTCCATCGTGAGCTCCCAGCCGTCCGGGAGTTCCCCGCGGTAGCCGGGCAGTCCGACCTCCTCGCCGGGCCCGGCGAAGGCGGCGAGATCCGCCCAGTCACGGGCGTCGGGCTCGTCGGGCAGGGCCAGCCACGGGGAGACGTCGACCGGGTAGCGCAGGATGCGGCCGCGGCGCTCGGCGAAGTGGGCGTGCGGGCCGGTGAGCGAGGCGAGGGCGGGGTTGTCCAGGAGGTGCGGGACGGTGCCGCCGCCCTCACGGGGGCCGGGGAGGCTCATATCCCGACCTCGATCACGATCTTGCCGCGGGTGTGCCCGTCCTCGACCGCGCGCAGCGCCTGGTCGGCCCGGTCGAGCGGGAAGGTCTGCGAGACATGCGGGTCGAGTTCACCGCCCACCACCAGTTCGGCCACCTCGTCCAGGACCGCGGCGGTACGGGCCCGCTCGACCCGGCTGCCGCCCAGTGCGGCGACGGCCTGGGGCGGGGCTCCGGCGGTGATCAGCCTGGTGCGGTCCGCGAGCAGCGTGGCCGCCTCGGCGAGCACCTCTCCGCCGACCAGGTCGTAGACACCGTCCGCGCCCTCGGGAGCGGCGGCCCGCACCCGCTCGGCCAGGTCGGGGCCGGAGGCCACGTGGACGGCGCCGAGCGACTCGACGAAGTCCTTCTTGGCCTCGCTCGCCACACCGACGACCCGCAGGCCCCAGGCGCGGGCGATCTGGACGGCCGCCGCGCCGACCCCGCCGCCTGCGCCCACGACCAGCAGGGTCGCGCCCTCGGGCAGGTCGAGCTGGCGTACGCCGTCGTAGGCGGTGGCCGCGGCGACCGGCAGGGTGGCTGCGTCGGTGAAGGACAGCGCGGCGGGCTTGTGCGCGGTCACGGCCGCCGGCAGCAGGGCGTACTCGGCGAAGGCGCCGGCGGGCGTGTTGCCGAAGACCTCGTCGCCGACCGTGAACCCGGTCACGCCCTCGCCGATCTCCTCGACGACTCCGGCGGCCTCGCTGCCGAGGACGACCGGGAAACGCGCCTCGCCCTCGCCCGGGCGGCGCAGTCCGTCGCGCAGCTTCCAGTCCACGGGGTTGACCCCCGCCGCGCGCACCGCGATCAGCAGCTCACCGGGGCCGGGACCGGGCCGGTCCACCTCGGCGAAGGCCTCGGTCTCGGGCCCGCCGTGCCTGGTGTAGACGTATGCCTTGGGCATCGTGTTTCCTCGCTCTCTGGTGCTGTCGCCGGTGTCCCGGTAGCGGCATTCAGCGGCAAGGACGAGCGCACGGCCGCTATTCCCGCGCCCGCGGATCGTTCACACGGCTGCAATGATCGGGGTCCTGACCTGGGCCGGAGCACCCGATCGGACATCGTACGGTTGAAGCATGAACGTCACCCGAGGCTTCACCGGCCGCCCCCGCATCGACAATCCCGGACTGCCACCGGGCCAGTACGACGCGGGCGACGACTGGCCGGTGCTCTCCGCCGAGGTGACGCCGGAGCTGGCGCCCGCCGACTGGTCGTTCCGGATCGACGGGCTGGTGGCCGAGCCGCGCACCTGGGACTGGGCCGCGGCGCACGCGCTTCCCGCGTCGGCGTACGAGGGTGACATCCACTGTGTGACCAGCTGGTCGAAGTTCGGGGTGCGGTTCGGGGGCGTCTCCTTGGACGCGTTTTTCAATGTGGTCCGCCCACATGTGTCCGCCACCCATGCCGTCGCCTATTCGCACACGGGTTACACCACCAACCTGCCGCTCGCGGACCTCACCGGCGGCCGGGCCTGGATCGCCTTCGAGTACGAGGGCGAGCCGCTGGCCGCCGAGCACGGCGGGCCGGCCCGGCTGCTGGTGCCGCACCTGTACTTCTGGAAGAGCGCGAAGTGGATCGCGGGGATCACCCTCCTCGACCACGACGAGCCCGGTTTCTGGGAGCAGAACGGCTACCACGCGCGGGGCAACCCCTGGGAGGAGCAGAGGTACTCCGGTGACTGAGACCACCACCGCCGGGGGCTTCGCTCCCCCGACGCGCTTCGCGGTGCCCGGGCGCATCGCGGTCAGCACCCGGGCCGCCGCGGTGTGGCAGACGGCCACCCTCACCGAGATCCGCCGCGAGACCCCGCACTCGGCGACCTTCCGGTTCGCGGTGCCGGCCTGGGCGGGACATCTGCCCGGGCAGCACCTGATGCTGCGGCTGACCGCCGGGGACGGCTACGCGGCCCAGCGGCACTACTCCCTCGCGTCCGCTCCGGACGACTCCGGGCACATCGAGCTGACCCTGGACCATGTCGAGGGCGGCGAGGTCTCCGGCTGGTTCCACACGGTGGCCCGGCCCGGTGACACCGTCGAGGTGCGCGGCCCGTTGAGCGGCTTCTTCGCCTGGCCCGGCGACCGGCCCGCGCTGCTGGTCGGCGCCGGTTCCGGGGTCGTACCGCTGATGTCGATGGTCCGGCACCACCGGGCCCGGGCCCTGGACGTGCCGCTGCGCCTGGTGGTGTCGGCGCGGTCTCCCGAGGAGCTGATCTACGCGCGGGAGCTGGGTGCGGAGACCACGGCGGTGTTCACCCGGACCGCTCCGGAGGGTGTGCCGGTGGGACGTATGGCCGCCGCACATGTGGCCCCGTTCCTGGCCGAGCAGCCGGCCGGTGGGTGGGAGGCCTATGTGTGCGGTTCCAACGGTTTCGCGGAGCACGCCTCGCGGCTGCTGGTGGCGGCGGGCCAGCCGGTGGACCGGATCCGCATCGAGCGGTTCGGCTGAGCGCGGGTCCTCCGGACGACCTGCCCGGGGGCGTGCGGTCCGGGTACCGCGGGACGCCGGGCCGGGTGTGCGGCGCGCGCCGGAAGGTGTGCTTCGGCCGTTTCCGTGTCCGTGACCTCGGCAGGTGAGCCGGCTGCTCCGTACGGGGTACCACTTCGAAGTGGACGCTCGCGTGCAGGCGGGGGCACGCTGGGAGCTGCGGACCGGCTGTCCGGCCCTTCGGCTCCCGTTGCGGCGAGGAGGTCGACATGCGTACCCGGATGCGTGGCTGGCGCTGGCGGCAGAACCCGCTGCGGCGCAGTTCGGACGTGGTCGAGGCATGGACCGCGCTGGTCGTCGCGGTCCTGCTGTGCGTGGGTGCGCCCCTGGCCGGGGCATTGGTGGGCCTGTGGGCCCATGACCAGGCGCGGGCGGTCGCCACGGTCGAGCGGGCGGAACGGCACCGGGTCCGGGCCGTGGTCGTCGGCAGCACTCCGGAGCAGCTGCCGTCGGTGCAGGGCGGCGACCGGGAGCACGCCTACCAGGTGGACGTCCGCTGGAGCGAACCCGGCAAGGGGACACGGACGGCCCTGGCCCGGGTGCCGGCGGGGACCCGGACCGGTGACGTGGTGGACGTGTGGTTCGACCGTCAGGGGCACGGTGTCGCCCCGCCGCCCACCGAGGTCGCCGTCTGGCAGCACGCGGTCACCGTGGGCATCTGCGGGGCGAGCGGCGCGGCGGCCGTGGTGCTGCTCGGGCACGGCGTCGTCCGCCGGGTCGCGCTGCGCCACCGGCTCGCCGAGTGGGAGCAGGAATGGGCGCGCACCGGCCCGGACTGGACCCGCGGGCGCGCCTGAGACAGCCCGGGGCGCGACCTGGGTGACCCGACCACCCGCCGTGGCCGCCCGGCCGCCCGGGATCTCCCGCCCGCCGTCCACGACGAGCCGCCCGGCCGTCTTGACCAGCGGATCGACAGCAGAACAAGAGCAGACGGCAGGGGGTCACCACGGGGGCCGGCGGTGCACGGGCCTGGCGAGTCGTCGGACCACCCACGTACGGTGTGATCATCCGCACCTACCCTTCACAAAGGCGGTTGTCGATGGCCCTGTTCGACCTCCCTCTCGACGAACTCCGTGAGCACCGCAGCGCGTCGGTGGCGCCCGAGGACTTCGACACCTTCTGGTCCAAGACCCTCCAGGAGGCACGCGAGCACGATCTGGACGCCCGCTTCGAGCCGGTCGACACCGGGCTGTCCACGGTCGAGGTGTACGACGTGACGTTCGCCGGGTTCGGCGGCCACCCGGTCAAGGGCTGGCTGCGGCTGCCGTCCGGCAGCACCGAACCGCTGCCGCTGGTCGTGGAGTTCATCGGCTACGGCGGCGGCCGCGGGCTGCCGCACGAGAGCCTGCTGTGGGCGTCGACCGGCCGGGCGCACTTCGTGATGGACACCCGGGGCCAGGGCAGCGCCTGGGGCGGTGGCGGTGGCACCGCCGACCCGGTGGGCGGAGCGCCGGCGTACCCCGGCTTCATGACGCGGGGTGTCGACGCGCCCGAGAACTACTACTACCGGCGGGTGTACACGGACGCGGTGCGCGCGGTCGAGGCGGCCCGCTCGCATCCGCTGACCGACGCGGCACGGACCGTGGCGCTCGGTGCCAGCCAGGGCGGCGGGATCACCATCGCGGTCGGCGGTCTGGTCCCGGACCTGGTCGCGGTCGCCCCGGACGTGCCGTTCCTGTGCGACTTCCCGCGCGCCACCACCCTGACGGACCGTCACCCGTACCGGGAGATCGGCCTCTTCCTCAAGACGCACCGCGGCCGCTCGGCGGACGTCCAGCGCACCCTCTCCTACTTCGACGGTGTGCACTTCGCGGCGCGCGGCCGGGCCCCGGCGCTGTTCTCGGCGGCCCTGGAGGACCAGACCTGCCCGCCGTCCACGGTCTTCGCGGCCTACAACTCCTGGGCGCACGACGACAAGGCCATCGAGGTGTACGACTTCAACGACCACGAGGGCGGCGGCCCGTACCACGAGGCGGCGAAGGTGCGCTGGCTCGGCTCGTACGCCTGAGGCGACGGAGGACAGGGACACCGCGAGACGGCCGAACGGTTGGTCCGGGAACCTCTTCCTCCGTCGGCCTTCCCTCCAGTCCGACCAGTCGGTACGTTCGGGAGACCTGGGCCGCAGCGTCGCGGTCCGGGTTTTCCGGCGTACGACGGAGGGCGCATGTCCGAGCACGAACCCCAGGTCCACGGCGTCTGCGAACCGCGTTTCGCGGCGGTGCGGGAGGCATTCGAGGAGAACTTCCGCGACCGGGAGGAACTGGGTGCCGCCGTCGCGGTGACGGTCGGCGGCGAGACGGTCGTGGATCTGTGGGGCGGCTGGGCGGACCCGGCGCACAGCAGGCCGTGGGAGCGGGACACCGTGGTCAACGTCTGGTCGACCACCAAGGGCCCGGTGGCGCTGTGCGCGCACATCCTGGCGGACCGCGGACTGCTCGACCTCGACGCACCGGTGGCCGACTACTGGCCCGAGTTCGCGGCGGCAGGCAAGGAGCGGGTGCTGGTCCGCCATCTCCTCTCGCACCGGGCCGGGCTGGCCGGTCTGCGGGAGCCGCACTCGTTCCAGGACCTGTACGACTGGGAGTTGACGACCGCGCGGCTGGCGGCGACGGAGCCCTGGTGGGAGCCGGGTACGCAGTCCGGGTACCACGCGCTGACCTACGGTTTCCTGGTCGGCGAGGTGGTGCGGCGGGTGTCGGGGCTGCTGCCGGGGGCGTTCCTGGAGCGGGAGGTGACCGGGCCGCTGGGGATCGACTTCACCGTCGGACTGCCGGAGAAGGAGTCCGGGCGGGCGGCCGAGCTGGTGCATCCGCGGGTCATGTCGAAGAGCGAACAGGCCGCGATCTTCAGCCAGTTGACGCCCGTGGCGATAGCGGCCCTGGGCAATCCGCCGGCGGGCGCGGCACAGGCGAACACCCCGGAGTGGCGGGCGGCCGAGATCCCGGCGGCCAACGGGCACGGCACGGCCCGCGCGGTGGCGGCGCTGTACGGCGTGTTCGCGGGCCGGGGCGAGTACGGTGGCCGGCGCGTGCTGTCGCCCGAGGCCGCGGAGCGGGTGCGCGAGGGGCAGGGCAGCTGCCGTGACCTGGTGCTCGGGGCGGGGTTCGAGCACAAGACCGAGGTCGGGCTGGGGCTGTGGCTGAGCGGGGCGAACGGGTCGTACGGGCCGAATCCACGGGCGTTCGGGCACGACGGTTTCGGCGGTTCCTGCGGGCTGGCCGACCCGGAGGCGGGGGTGTCGCTCGGGTACGTGATGAACCGGATGGGAGGGCGGATCGCCGACGATCCGCGCAAGACGGCCCTGGTCGAGGCCGTCTACGCGAGCCTGTGAGTTCCGCCGGGGCCCGCCCGGTTTCGGCCGAACCCGCCGACCGCTCTTCCCTCGTGGTTTAGACCAATGCTAGATGTGGTCGCGCAACGAACCCGCACGGCTACGTCTTGTCATCGAGGCCCGTCGGCAGGCGTCATCCCGCCTGCCCACGGCCCCGGTGGCCGGCCCTTGTCACCCACAGGAGGCGCGGCATGGCCCGCACCACCCAGCACGACCACTCCGAGAGCGAAGAGCAGCCGCTGTACTGGCGGATCGCGACGCTGCTGCTCGGCGAGCTCCGCGACGGCACCGTCCCGCCGGGCGAACGGCTGCCGGCGGAACGACAGTTGGCACGGCACTTCGGGGTCAGCAGGCAGACCGTCCGGCAGGCGCTGGAGGTGCTGCGCCTGAGCGGTCTGGTCGCGACCGACCGGCGGGGCAGTCATGCGACCCTGCGCGGCCGTCCGGTCGAGAGCCCGGTCTCCCTGGCGTTCCCGGTGGGCGCCGGCACCACGGATCACGGCGCGGTCGACCGGGCCACGGTGACCTGGGAGGAGCCGCCGCCCGAGCATGCGGCGGCGCTGGGCCTCGCCCCGCACCGGCCGACCCTGGTGCACCGCTACGAGTCGGCCTCCCCCGACGGCCACGCCCTGCGCACCGCCGTGACCTCCTTCTCGGCCGTCGCCCTGACCGAGGTCGAGGAACTGGGCCGCTACCGGGGACGGGCCGACGGAGCCGCCGCGGCGCAGCTGCGCCGGGCCTACGAATGGATGCGCAAGGCGGGCCTGACCCTGCACCACCGGGACTCGATCACGCAGGTCGCGGACGCGGCCTCGGTCCGGGTGACCCGCCGGGTGCACGACCAGTACGCCCGCCCGCTGGAGATCACCGACCTGGTGGTGGACGCCCAGCAGGACACGCTGGTCTACGAGTTCACGGTGCCGGCGGCGAAGTGACCTTCCGGGCCACGACCAGCCGGGCGCGCGGGCTGCCGTCGTCGCGCTCGCCGAACTCGGGCAGCGCGTACAGGTCCGTCGCGAACCCGGCCCGCGCCGACTCCCGCAGCACATCGCCGAGTCGGAAGGCCCGGTAGTACATGACGAACGGCGGCCGCCACAGCGCGTTGCGCACCCGCATCACGGCGTCGAAGCCGAGCAGCATCCAGAAGCCGAGGCCGGTGGGGCGGGGCGGGGCGAGCACCGGGAAGGCGAAGGCGCCGCCGGGCCGCAGTACCGAGTGGACCTGGCCGAAGAGGCCGGGCAGCTCGCGGGGCAGGAAATGCCCGAACGCCCCGAAGCTGACGACCAGGTCGAAGGCGGGCCCGAACGGCAGGGCCCGGGCGTCGGCCTGTACCCAGGTGACGTCCGGCCCTTCGGGCGGGGGCAGGCGGCGGGCGACGTCGAGCATGCCGGCGCTGAAGTCGACGCCGGTGACGCTGCCGGTGCACACCTGGGCCAGCACGTCCAGACCGGCTCCGGTGCCGCAGCACAGGTCGAGGCCGGCCTCGAACGGGCCGAGCGGGGTGAGCGCCTTCGCGACCGCCTCCAGCACCGAGTCCGGCGTCCGGAAGGGGGTGTGGTCGAACTTGGGGGCCAGCAGGTCGTAGCCGCGCTCGACCGAGGACAGGGCCTGGACGGCGAGTTCACGGAGGCTCGGGCCTTCGGGGCTGAACATCCGGCCAGCTTACGGGAGCCCCCGGCGCCGGACACGGCGGAGGCGCGGCCCTCGTACGGGACCGCGCCTCCGGCCGGGACTCACGGCACCATGCCGGGTCTCACACCATGACGCCGGGTCTCACAGCCACGGCGCCGGCTGTCACGCCACGGTGAGCGTGAGGGCTCCCGTGTAGGTGGAGCCGGCGGTGATCGCCGTCTCGGTGCCGTCGACCGTCAGCTTCACGGTCCTGCCGCGCGGCGCCTTCACGGCGGCGTCGGCGGCGAGGGTGAGGCTGGTCAGGTACGACGTCCCGGTGACCGTCCAGGTGGAGCCGCTGTTCAGCTGGACGACCACACCGTTGTTGACGGCGGCCTGCACGGTGTTGGTGACGATGCCGAGCTCGTAGAAGGTGGACGAGTCGATCGAGGACACCCGGTGCTTGGCCTTGGTCGCCGAGATGACGCCCTCGACGCTGGAGCCCTCGAAGGTGAGGACCATGTTCTTGCCGTTGCGCATGCCGTTGTAGAAGTCGCCCTTCAGCTTGATGGAGCTGAACGTGGCGGCAGCGTCGTTGGAGTGGACGGCGGTGACGTCGAAGGAGGAGTTCTTCGTGGGGTCGGTGGTGGGCTCGGTGTAGACGCCGACGTTCATCATCTTGCCGTTGACGGGGACCGGGCCCGGGTCGTCCAGCTCGATCATCTGCAGGATGATCCCGTCGCGCGGGTTGAGCCGCGCGCCCTTGGAGCCGTCGACCTTGATGGTGGTCTGCTGGCCCTTGTTGAGGAAAGTGGCCCGCTCGGAGTTGATGACGGTGCCGCCGTCCAGGGTGAGCTGTCCGGCGCCGAAGAACATGTAGCCGAAGTGGCCGGAGTTCACGACGGTGTTGCGCTCCGGGATGCTCTTCAGCTCGGCGTTGGACAGGCCGAGTGCCAGCTCGGTGTTGAGGGCGGCGACGGCGTCGCGGGTGCTGTCGCCGTAGTGCACGACGGCGGCCGGCCCGGCGATGATCGTCGCGTAGGAGCCGACGTCGAAGCGGGAGCCGAGGACGCGGACGGTGGCGTCGCCGATGGCGTAGGTGCCGTAGCCGTAGTCGCCGGTGTTGCCGACGTGGCTGTTGATCGAGGTCAGCTTCAGACCGCTGCCGCCCTCGACCGACAGGGCACCCCAGGTCTCGGAGAACACGGTCGAGTTGAGGTAGGTGGCGATGCTGTTCTTGCCGATCAGGTTGGTCGCGCGGACGTTGCCGTCCAGGCCCAGCATCCAGGGCACGGACTCCATGTAGGGGGTCTCGACGGTGGCCTGGTAGTCGGAGGGCAGGACGCCGTTGCGGGCGCGCAGGAAGGAGTCCTTGACGAGGACGTTGGCGCCGTTGTTGGCGATGACCGTGGTACGGACCACGCCCTTGTTGCTGACCCGGGCGCCGTCCACGACCAGCTTGGTCGAGGAGCCGTCGCCGACCACGGCCGCGCCGTACCCGGCGAAGTCGGAACGGCCGTTGCCCGTCAGGGAGATGGCGGTGCCCTGGAGGGTGTAGCTGCCGCTCTCGACGTAGACGCCGTTGAAGCACTCGCCGGTGGAGGTGATCGACACGTTCCGGGCGGCCGCGTCGGTGACCTTGCCGCCGCGTACGGCGGAGAGCACGGACTTCGCGGAGTCGACGCCGTCGGAGCCGACGTACAGTGCCTGCCGGAACGGGAAGGTCAGCGTCTGGTAGGTGACGTCGTTGGACTCGGCGACCGTCAGGACGACGTCACCGCGGTAGGTCCCGGCCTGGATCAGGGTCGCGGTGCCGCCGGTCGCGGTGAGCAGCTGGCCGGTCTCCACGCCGTCGACGGTCAGGCTGATGTCGTACCCGGTCGGGGCGACGATCTTGCCGCCGGTACCGATGGTCAGCTGGCTGACCTGGGTGGTCGCGGCGAGTTCGTAGGTCTCCCCCGCGGCGACGGAGATCGTCTTGCCCGACGCCTTCGGCGCGGCGGTGGCGGTGCCGGAGGCGGCGAGGGGAACGAGCACGGCCGCTGCGGTGGCGGAACCGGCGATCAGGAACGAACGTCGGGATGTCAGCGTCATTGCAGGCCTTTCCACGGGTGGAGTGCGCCGTCGCGCAGAGTTACTGGCCGCCGGTCGGGACCTGGGCGGCGAAGGCACTTGAGGTGCTGAGGTGGGAGTGAATCAGCCCCGGGAAATCAGGGACAGACCTCGCACACACGCATCCCGGAACCCGATGGCTTCGATCGTGGGGCCCACTTCATGGCGATTACACAGAGTCGCCACAGTCGGTGTCGGTGCGCACGCACGACGGCGAGGCGGACGGCCCGCATGCCGTCCACCTCGCCGTGCCCCTGTATGTGTGCTCCGCGGGTATGTGTGCCACGCGGGTATGTGTGCTACGCCGGTGCGATCATCCCCGCCGACAGGTCGATGTCCGCCCCGCAGAGTCCGGGCATCGCGAGCATTGCGACGAGCGCCTGCGCGACCTCGTCCTCCTCCACCAGCCGGCCGAGCGCGGCCCGGGACGCGAAGTCCCGCTCCGCCTCCTCGACGGTGCAGCCGGTGAGTTCGGCGGTGAGCCGGAAGTTGCGGTCCATCCGCGGACCGCGCACCGGGCCGGGCGAAAGGGAGTTGACGCTCACTCCCCGCGGGCCCACCTCGCCCGCCAGCGTCCGCGTGAGGCCGATCAGCGCCATCTTGGAGGCGGTGTAGGGCGTACGGTTGAGCAGCGGTCGCTTGCCGCTGACCGAGGCGACGTTGACGATGTCGCCGCGTCCGGCGGCCAGCATGGCCGGCAGGAAGGCCCGGCACATGAGGTAGACGCCGCGTACGTTGGCGGCGAACACGTCGTCCCACTCGTCGGGTTCGATGTCGACGAGCGGCCGGACCGGTCCCGCGACGCCGGCGTTGTTGACGAGCAACGACACGTCCTCGTCGGCGAGTCCGTCGGCCAGGGCGCGTACGGACGCGGGGTCGGAGACATCGCACACGGCGGTGCGGGCCGCTCCGCCCACCTTGGCCGCGGCCTCCGCGAGGGCCTGCTCGTTCCGGCCGACCAGGACCACCCGGGCCCCGGCGTCCGCGAGCGCCAGCGCGAAGGCCCGGCCGAGCGGTCCGCCCCCGCCGGTGACCAGTGCCGTACGCCCCTCAAGGGTCATGCGTGGTTCCACGGCAGCTCGTCACCGGCGGCCTTGGCGGCCCGTACGTCACCGGAGCGGGCGTGCCCCTCGAACAGCTCGACCCGGGAGGCGCGTCCGCACAGCCGCCCGAGCAGGGCCTGCGACCCGGTGTCGGTGACCTCCTGGTAGGTGACGGTCTTGAGGTACTTCCCCACCCACAGGCCGCCGGTGTAGCGGGCGGCACCACGTGTGGGCAGCACATGGTTGGTCCCGATGACCTTGTCGCCGAACGACACACAGGTGCCCTCGCCGAGGAACAGCGCGCCGTACTGGGTCATCTTCTCCAGGGCGAGGCGCGGTTCGGCGGTGAGCACCTCGACATGCTCGAAGGCGAACGAGTCGGCGAGTTCGTACAGTTCGTCGATCGAGTCGACGACATGCACCTGGCCGTGGTTGCGCCAGGCCGGCTCCGCGTAGTCGCGGGTGGGCATGCCGGGGAGGATGCGGTCGACCTCGGCGATGGTCTTCTCGGCGATCTCGCGGGAGGTGGTGATGAGGACGGCCGGGGAGTCCGGGCCGTGCTCGGCCTGGGAGAGCAGGTCGACCGCGCAGACGAACGGGTCGGCCTGGTCGTCGGCAAGGACCAGGATCTCGGTGGGTCCGGCGAACAGGTCGATGCCGATCTCGCCGAAGAGCTGGCGCTTGGCCTCGGCGACATAGGCGTTGCCGGGTCCGGCGATCAGGTTGACCGGCTCCATGGTGTCGGTGCCCACGGCCATCGCGGCGACCGCCTGGACGCCGCCGAGCAGCCAGATCTCGTCGGCGCCCGCGAGGTGCATGGCGGCGACGGTGGCGGCGGGGATCTCGCCGTGGATCGGCGGGGTGCAGGCGACCACGCGCGGTACGCCGGCCACCTTGGCGGTGACGATGGTCATGTGGGCGGAGGCGGTGAGCGGGTAGCGGCCGCCCGGGATGTAGGCGCCGGTCGCCTGCACCGGGATGTGCTTCTGCCCGAGCTTCACGCCGGGCAGCGTCTCGATCTCGAACTCGCCCATGGAGTCCAGCTGGTGGCGGGCGAAGTTACGGACCTGCTCCTGGACGAACTTGATGTCGTCGATGACCTGCTGGGGCACCGAGGCGACGATCTTCTCGACCTCCTCGGCGCTCAGCCGGAAGGAGTCGGGGCTCCACTTGTCGAATTTCTCGGAGTACGCGCGGACGGCCGCGTCCCCGCGTTCGCGGATGTCCGCGATGACGCCCGTCACCGTCTGACGCACCTGGTCGAGGGAGGCGGCCACCTCGGCCCTGGGCACGGCCTGCTTCAGGATCTCTGCCACAACTGCGGCCTTTCTGGGGAGTGTTCGGCTCGAAGGATCAGACGGGGGGTGCTTCGAACAGCACGTCGGGGTCGTTGAACTGCTCCTTGGCGACCGACTCGCTCATCGGGTCGGCGGTGCCCCACTGGTCCTGTGTCATCGGATCGGCCACGTCGTGCCGGCCCGGGTGCCACAGGTCCTCTTCCAGGACGGCGAGTTCGGTCGTGTACTCGACGGTGTTGCCGTGCGGGTCGTGGAAGTAGGAGAAGGTGTTGTCGCCCGCGAGGTGCCGTCCCGGGCCCCAGGTGAGCCGGGTCCCGGCCCGTAGCGCACGTCCGGTGCCGCGCATGTACTCCTCCACCCCGCGCATCTCGAACGAGGCGTGGTGCAGTGACACATGGGGGCCGCGTGCGATGGCGAAGGAGTGGTGCAGCGGGCTGCACCGCAGGAAGTACATGAGGTCACCCATGTGCGTGGAGTACAGGGTGTCGGTCAGCCGGAAGCCCAGGTGCTGGATGTAGAAGTCCCGCAGCCCCTCCGGGTCCTGGGAGTTGACCACACAGTGCGAGAGCCGCACCGGGATGGCCTCGCGCTCCTCGACCTTGCGGTGGGCGCGGGTGGCGACGTCGGCGGAGACCTCGACGACGCGCCCGTCCGGGTCGAAGAAGCGCAGCCCGTAGCCGCCGCCGGGGGTGTCCAGCGCCCGGGGTTCGTGGATGATCTGCACCCCGGCCCGCCCCAGCCGCACCGCCAGCTCGTCCACCGCTTCCGGGGAGACCGCGCCGAAGGCGACCAGGTCCATGCGCTTGCGCTCGTCCTTGCGGATGCGGACGATGTACTGCTCGGGGCTGCCCTCGGCGGCGAAGAACGCGATACCGCTGTCGTTGGCCACCTCGGTCAGGCCCCAGGTGGTGCCGTAGAAGGCGCGCTGGGTGTCGAAGTCCGGTACGGCCAGGTCGACATGGCGCAGATGGGTGATGGGCTGGAAGCTCATGCGTGGCTCCTGACGGTGTTGCGCTGCCGGCCGAGGCCGGTGATCTCGGCGTCGATCACGTCCCCGGGCTTGAGGAAGACCCCCCAGTGCGCGCCGTTGCCGGCCGGGGAGCCGGTGAGCAGCAGGTCGCCGGGGCGCAGGGTGGTGGTCGTGGAGGCGTAGGCGATCAGCCGCGGGATGTCGAAGATCATGTCCTTGGTGGACTCGTCCTGGCGGACCACTCCGTTGTGCCGCAGGGTGATCCGCAGGTCGCCCGGGTCGCCGACGAAGTCCGCGGGGACCAGGAAGGGCCCGGTCGGCAGGAAGGTGTCGGCGTTCTTGGCGGTGAACCAGTCGGTGCCGATGGCCTTCAGGTCGGGCCGGTACAGCCGGTCACGGGTCGTCAGGTCGTTGCTGATCGTGTAGGCGGCGACGTGGGACATCGCCTCCTCGGCCGGGATGTCCTTGCCCGGCTTCCCGATGACCAGGGCGAGTTCGAGCTCCCAGTCGTGCTGTTCGCCGAGCGCGGGCAGCACGATGTCGTCGTACGGTCCGCACAGGGCGCGCGGGGAGCCGAGGAAGATGTAGGGGACGCCGTTGCGGATCCGCTCGTCCATCATCTTCTCGGCGTCGGCGCGGGCCTCCTCGGGGGTGGCGCCGTGCACGCTCGCCTTCTCGCCGGCGACGATGTCGACCACGTGCTTGCGGTAGTTGGCGCCGCTCTGCAGGATCTGGCCCGGCTCGATCGGCGTCAGGACCCGCAGGTCCGCCAGGTCGTGCCAGGTGCCGTCGGCGGAGGCGGCCAGCTCGTGCAGCCGGGGCAGCCAGGCGTCCCAGTCCTCGAACAGTTCGCGCACCGACTCGGCCTGGTCGGAGAGGTCGCGGACCCGCGGGCCGGCGACCAGGCCGGGGAAGGCGGCTGCGCCGCCGTGGAAGGTGCCGAGCGCGAAGGGTCCGGCATGGGAGGGGAAAGGTTCGGGCACGGGCGGCTCTCCTCGTACGGATGGGGGCTCGCCTCCGACGCTAGGCATCGCACGCGGTCGGCGGAAATGGCCGTTCGCGATGCCTGCCATCGCCTGTGGTTCCAGCCCCTGCCTGCGCGGATGCGGTTGCGCCGGGCGGGGGGCTCCATCGCCGTCGGGGATGGATGACGTCCCCCTTCCCGATGACTGGATCCGTTGACCCTGCACGGACCGCCGATCAGGCTCGATGCCACCCCGAACCCGAGGAGCGCACCGTGGTAGTCGAGCATGCCGAGCTGACCGTCGAGGAAGGCCGGGAAGCGGAATTCGAGGAGGTCTTCGGCAAGGCCCGTGAGGTGCTCGCCGAGGCCGACGGGTTCCGCTGGGCCGAGCTGCTGCGCTGCGACGAGCGGCCGCGGACGTTCCTCCTGCTGGTCGGCTGGGAGTCGGTCGAGGCGCACACGGTCGGGTTTCGGGAGTCGGAGCGGTTCGCCCGCTGGCGGGCCCTGGTCGGCCCGTTCTTCGCCACCTCGCCGGCCGTCGAGCACTACCACGAGCTGGGCCCCCGTTTCACCGGCTGACAGCTGCCGGGACCCCACTGTCTGTCTTTCTGCCTGTCTTTCTACTTTCGCAAGGATCGCCCATGCCCGTGAACAAGGTGCTCGTCGTCGGCGGCGGCATCACCGGAAGCGTGCTGTGTCTCGCCCTCGCCCAGCGCGGTGTCGAGGCGGAGCTCGTCGAGATCTCGCCCCAGTGGTTCGGGGTGGGCCATGGCATCACCATCCAGGGCAACGCGCTCAAGGCGCTGCGTTCGGTCGGGGTGCTGGACCGGGTACTGGCCCGGGCGGTGCCGTTCGACCACCTGCGGCTGCGCCGGGCCGACGGCGGTCTGATGACCGAGCTGCAGACCCCGCACACCGGCGGTGAGGACCTGCCCTCGACGGCGGGGGCGCTCCGCTCGGATCTGCAGAACGCCCTGTGCGACGCGGTGTACGCGCACGGTGTCACCGTCCGCCTCGGCCTGAGCGTGCGTGAACTGGACCAGTCGGCCGACCATGTGGACGTCACCTTCACCGACGGTTCCACCGGCCGCTACGACCTGGTGGTGGGCGCCGACGGCATCAACTCGGCGATGCGCTCGCTCATCGGCATCGAGACCAAGCCGCGCCCGGTCGGTATGTCGATCTTCCGGGTGGTGGCCCGGCGGCCCGCCGAGATGGACTGCGCGGAGGTGTACTACGGCGGCCCGCGCTACAAGGCCGGCTACAGCCCGATCTCCGAGGACCAGTGCTACGCCTACCTCCTCGACGAGAACCTGGACGCCTCGCTGATCGGCCCGCGTGCCTCGCTGGACCTGATGCGTGAGCGTGGCGCCGGGTACGGCGGCACCTGGGGGAAGATACTCGCCTCACTGCCCGACGACACGGCGGTCGACTACCGGTGGATCGAGGCGGTGCTGGTCGACGAGGACTGGCACCGGGGCCGGACGATGGTGATCGGTGACGCGGCGCACGCGTGTCCGCCGCTGATCGCACAGGGCGCCGCGATGTGCATGGAGGACGCGGTGCTGCTGGCCGAGCTGGTCACCGCCGACGAGCCGGTGGACAAGGCGCTGGAGCGGTTCATGGCCCGGCGGCTGCCGCGCGTCCGCATGGTGCTGGACAACTCCCTCCGGCTCGCCGAGTGGGAGATCCACCCGGAGACCCCGGGCGCCGACCCGGCGCGGATCATGTCGGAGACGCTCTCCTCGCTGACGGCGGCCGCATGAGCACGCCCGTCGTCGACTTCCACGGCCATCTCGCGGTGCCCGCGGCCGACGCCCTGGTGGCGGGCAGCTCGGGCTTCGCGGCGGAGCTGGCCGCCGAGCAGCGCGCCCACTCCCCCGCGTCGCTGGCCGCCAACCGGGCGCAACTGCAGCGGCTGGCCGGGAAGTTGACGGACGTCGAGGCCCGCCTCGCCGACCTGGACGCGATGAGTGTGGACATCCAGGTGGTGGGCCCCATGCCCATGCACCACTACTGGGCCGAGCCCGATCTGGCCGTGCGGCTGGCCCGTACCGTCAACGAGGCGGTCGCCGGGCACTGCGTCGCCGCACCCGAGCGGCTCCACGGCCTCGGCACGGTACCGCTCCAGCACCCGGACCTGGCGGTCGCCCTGCTGGACACGGCGGTCACCGAGCTGGGCCTGTACGGCATCAGTGTCTCCACCACCGTCGCGGGCCGTGAACTGGCCGACCCCGCGCACGACGAGGTCTGGGCGAAGGCGGAGGAGCTGGGCACGGTCGTCTTCGTCCACCCCTGGGGCTGTTCGCTCGGCGAGCGGCTGGCCTCGAACTACCTGGGCAACACGGTCGGCCAGCCCACCGAGACCACGGTGGCGCTCTCCCAGCTGATCTTCACCGGGGTCCTGGACCGCTTCCCGCGGCTGAAGCTGGTGGCCGCACACGGCGGCGGCTATCTGCCGACGTACATCGGGCGCTCCGACCACGCCTGGGAGGTACGGCCGGACGCGCGCGGCTGCGCCGAGCCGCCCAGCTCCTATCTGCGGCGGATGTGGTTCGACGCGCTCGTCTACACTCCGCGCGCGCTGCGCCATCTGGTCGAGGAGGTGGGCGCGGACCGGGTCGTGCTGGGCACCGACCACCCCTTCGACATGGGGGTGACCGATCCGGTGGCCCGCCTGGACGCGGCCGGCCTGGATCCGGCCGCGCGGGACGCGATCGCCGGGGGCAACGCTCTCGATCTGCTGCTGAAAGGACGCGCGTGATGCCCCCGACACATCTCGGTCCCGTCGAGGAAGAGCTCACCAGGGCCCGTACCGCCTACCGGAACCGGGGCCGCTGGGGTGCGGACGACGTGCTGGGCACGCTCAACTTCATCGACGACGCGATCCGCGCGCACGCCGCGAGTCTGGTCCGGCGCGGCCGCTCCTTCTCGCTGGCCCAGGAGTTCGACGGGTCCGGCCCCCAGGGCTTCCCGCACGGCTTCGGCGGCGACGGCGACCCGGTCCTGATGCCGCTGCGGGCGTGCACGCAGTGGGAGGGGCTGGGCCGCGTCCATGACGACGGGCGGGCGGGGAACGGCCGTCCGTACGGCCTCGTCGGCGGCGACGGCGAGTCGGTGGCCCGCATGGAGCACCTGCGGGACGCCTTCACCGGCCGCGGTGTGCTCCTGGACGTCGGGCGGGCCGTGGGGGACGCGCGGGGCGAACTCCCGGACGGCTTCGCGATCACGGAGGAGCATCTGCGCGTCACCGTCGAGGCGCAGGGTGCCACTTCGGGTGTGCGGCGGGGTGACATCGTTCTCGTCCGCACCGGTCAGCTGGGCCGGGTGCGGCGGCTCGGCGAGTGGGGCGGGTACGCGGCCGGGGACGCGCCCGGCCTGTCCTTCACCACCCTCGGCTGGCTGCACCGCACGGAGATCGCGGCCATCGCCACCGACACCCGGGGCCTGGAAGTACGGCCCCACGAGTTCGCCGGGCCGGCCAGGTCCCCGCTGCACCGGATCGCCGTCGCCGACATGGGCCTGCCGCTGGGCGGGATGTGGGACCTGGAGGCCCTCGCGGAGGACTGCGCCGCCGACGGTGTGCACGAGTTCCTGCTGGTCGCGGCGCCCCTGCCGGTCCCCGGTGCGGTAGGTGCGCCCGTCAGTCCCATCGCCGTCAAATGAGCCGTCCGCCGTGTCGTACCCGAGCAGCCAAGTGAGCTCCCACGTGAACACGAACCGTTTCTCCGGCACCCTCCACCTCCCCGGCGACGAGGGCTTCGAGGAGGCCTGTCTCGGCCGGGTCTTCAACGCCCGCCGCCCTGCCGACCGCACCCCCGCCGCCGTACTCGAGGCGGTCACCGAACAGGACGTCGTCGAGGGCGTACGGCTGGCCCTGGAGCGCGGCTGGCAGGTCGCCGTCCGCTCCGGCGGGCACAGCTGGGCCGCCTGGTCGGTGCGCCGGGACGCGCTGCTGATCGACCTCGGCGGCTTCCACGAGCTGTCGTACGACGAAAGCACCCGGATCGTGACCGCGACGCCCGGCGTCAAGGGCGGCGACGAACTCAACCCGTATCTCGGCGGGTTCGGGCGATTCTTCAACGGCGGACACTGTCCCTCGGTGGGCATCGGCGGCTTCCTGCTCCAGGGCGGGCAGGGCTGGAACGCGCGCGGCTGGGGCTGGGCGGCGGAGAACGTCGTCGCGATCGACGTGGTCACCGCGGACGGCGAACTGGTCCGCGCCGACGAGAGCCGGAACAGTGACCTGTTCTGGGCGGCGCGCGGCGCCGGCCCCGGCTTCTTCGGTGTCGTCACCCGCTTCCATCTGCGCACCCGCCCGCTGCCCAAGCACCTGGCGCACACCGTGCACGCCTACCCTCTCGACCTCTTCGACGAGGTCATGACCTGGCTGCACGACACCCACCACACGGTCTCCGACCTGGTGGAGATCGTCGCGCTCACCCAGACCCCGCCGGACCTCGACGGACCGGTGCTGCTGGTCACGGGTGTCTCGATGACGGACACGCCTCAGGAGGCCGCCGAGGCGCTCGCGCCGCTGCACGCCAACCCGTACGCCGACCGGGCCCTGTTCCGCATCGAGGCCGAGCCCACCACCTTCGCCGAGGAGCTCCACAACCAGCGGCTCGCCAACCCGGAGGGCCACCGCTACCTCGTCGACAACGCCTGGCTGACCGGCCCCGCCGAGGAGGTCGTCCCGGCGATCCGCAAGGCGTTCACCGAGCAGCCGACCCGGCAGACCTTCACCATCTGGTTCTCGATGGCGCCACTGCGCGAACTCCCCGACATGGCCTTCTCCATGCAGTCGGAGATCTACTGCGCCACCTATGTCGTGCACGACGACCCCGCCCGGGACACGGAGCTGCGCGCCTGGCTGGACGACGCGATGGCGGCGATGCAGCCGGTGACCGCGGGCCAGTACCTGGGCGACTCCGACTTCACCGTACGGCAGTTGAGGTTCATGGGGGACGAGCAGTGGCGGCGGCTGAACGAGATCCGGGCCGCCCGGGACCCCAAGGGCGTCTTCGCCGGCTATCTGAGCGCCGGGACCGTCACCAACACCAACCACTGGGAGAGCTGAGCAGCCATGCGTTTCGCGACATACGAGTACGAGGGCGAGGAGCGCGCCGGCGCGGTGCGGGACGGGGTGATCCATCCGCTGCCCGAAGGTGTGACCCTGCTCGCGCTCATCGAGGACGGGGTGCTGTACGCGGCCGGTATCGAAGCCCTGGACGGGGCAAGTGAGTTGACGGTGGATCAGGTGCGGTTGCTGCCGCCGCTGAAGCCGCCGTCCATCCGGGACTTCGTCGGGTTCGAGGCGCACATCGAGGGTGTCTCGAAGTCGCTGGACGGCCTTGAGCACGTACCCGAGGAGTGGTACCGGGCACCCAACTTCTACTTCACCAACCCGCACGCGGCCTACGGCGCCCATGACGACGTGCCGATCCCGGCGGGCTGCTCGGTGCTCGACTTCGAGCTGGAGGTCGGCGCGGTCATCGGCCGCAGCGGCCGGGACCTCACGCCCGAGCAGGCGAAGGACCACATCATCGGCTACCTGGTCTTCAACGACTGGTCGGCCCGGGATCTGCAGAAGCCGGAGAAGAACCTCGGCCTGGGCTTCTCCAAGGGCAAGGACTTCGCGAACACGCTGGGTCCCTACCTGGTCACCGCCGACGAGGTGGCGGACCGGCGGGATCCGGACGGCTTCCTGGACCTGGAGATGACGGTCGCCCTGAACGGCGAGCTGATCGGCCGGGACACCCTCGCCAACGTCTCCTGGACCTTCGAGGAGATGATCGCCTACGCCAGCCGGGACGCCTGGGTGCACCCGGGCGACATCCTCGGGTCGGGCACCTGCGGCTGGGGCGCGCTGGCGGAGTTCTGGGGCCGCGTCGGGGAGCGCACGCCGCCCCCGCTGAAGCCCGGGGACGAGGTGACGCTGACCGTCGAGGGGATCGGCACGGTGTCCAACAAGATCGTGCCCGGACGGGCAGACGCGTACCTTCCGCGGGCCCGGAGGAGGGGCCGTACGCCCCGTCCCTAACATGCGAACCTATGGGGGGCCTGTGTGACGCGCAGGCTCCCCACCTGCGTGTATCCGGGGCTCGAATGGCTGTCATCACATCTTCCTGAGAGTGTGCCCGACCCCCTTCCTCGACCGGCGTCCGCTCGTTAACCTCGCGTTTCACCGAAGCTTCAAAGACGTGGCCGGCCGGAAGGGGACATCCGTGGGTCTCGGAGCGATCGATCTCAATCTTCTGGTGGCACTGGAGGCACTCCTCGAGGAGAAGAACGTCACCCACGCGGGTGTACGACTGTCCACCAGCCAGTCCGCGATGAGCGGCTCGCTGGCGCGGCTGCGCCGGCACTTCAATGACGAGCTGCTGATCCGGGTGGGCCGGGAGTACGAGCTGACGCCGCTCGCGGAGCGGCTGCTGCCGGTCGTCCAGGGGTCGCTGCAGAAGGCCGAGGAGGCGCTGTCGCTGACCCGGCACTTCGACCCGGGACGCAGCCGCCAGCGGTTCTCCGTGGTGATGTCGGACTATGTGATGACGGTGTTCGTGGAGCCGCTGCTGCGGGTCATCGCCGCCGAGGCGCCGGGCATCCGGATCGACTTCCACCCGATCATCGACGGGCAGCTGGAGACCGAGACGCATCTGCGCTGTCACGACCTGATGATCGTGCCGCTCGGCTATCAGCTGCCCGGGGTCAGCGAGGCCGTGATGCACGACCGGTTCGTGTGCATCGTCGACCCGGCCAACCCGCGTCTGGTGGACGGCCGGCTCTCCCTGCGCGACCTGGCGGAGATGCCGCACGCGGCCTGCGCCATCGGCAAGAGCCACACCCCCGCCGAGCGCCAGCTGGAGACCCTCGGGATCTCCCCGAAGGTGCAGGTCAGCACGCCGGGCTTCAGTGTGCTGCCGTTCCTGGTGAGCGGCACGGACCTGGTGGCGATGGTCCCGGAGCGGCTGGCGCGGCGCTACGAGGACTTCGCGCGCTGTGCGGTCGTACCGGCGCCGTTCCCGGACGTGCCGCTGGTGGAGGCCATGTACTGGCATCACAACCGGCACGGCGACCCGGCGCACCGCTGGCTGCGGGACACGGTCCGCAAGGTCGGGACGGCGCTGAGCCAGGATGCCCCGATCGAGATCGCCAAGGCGGATGCCACCCATCCCGAGAGCGCGTTTCCGGAGCTGTCCGCGGCTTCCTAGCGTGGACGGGAGGACATCCCGCACGCCCCCGTGGAGGAAACCGTGGAAGCCGTGAGCCGCACGCGCCTGGCCGGCCGTACCGTCGTCGTCACCGGAGCCGCACAGGGCCAGGGGGCCGCGGAGGCGGCCGCGGCCGCCCGGGAGGGTGCCACGGTGATCGCGACCGATGTGCTGGACGAGGCCGGGGAGAAGCTCGCCGCGTCCCTGCGCGCCGACGGCCTCGACGTCCGCTACGTCCACCTGGACGTGACCTCGGCCGAGGACTGGGCGTTGCTCGCGGACTCCCTGGACGTCGTGCACGGCCTGGTGAACAACGCGGGCATCCCGATGCGGGCCCGGCTCGGCCAGGTCGGGCTCGCCGACTGGAACCGGGCCTTCGCGGTGAACACCACCGGCGCCCTGCTCGGCATCCAGGCCCTGGCCCCGCTGATGCCGGCCGGCTCCTCGATCGTGAACGTCGGCTCGGTCGCCGGGCTCACCGCGCACCACGCCGTCGCGTACACCACCAGCAAGTGGGCGCTGCGGGGGCTGTCCAAGGTGGCGGCCCTGGAGCTGGCCCCGCGCGGCATCCGGACCAACATCATCCACCCCGGATACATCGAGACCCCGCTGATGGCGACCGCCAACCCGGTGTTCGTCGCCGCCCACCTCGCCATGACACCCCAGGGCCGCCCCGGCACGGTCGACGAGGTGGCCCCGCTCGTCGTCTATCTCCTGTCCGACGAGGCGTCGTACGTCAACGGCGCGGAGATCACCGTCGACGGCGGCTACTCCTCGCACGGCCCGGTGAAGGCGATCACCAACGCCCTCGACCAGGACTGATCGTCAGCCCTTGAGCTGTTGCAGGGTGGCCTTGGTGTCCGACTTCAGCCAGCCCGTCACCTCGTCGAGCGTCGGCGGGTTGGTGTCGCTCTCGTACGAGGACAGGTACGCGCTGTAGGACATGCTGTACGTCATCCAGCCGTCCCGCACCGCGAGGGTGGCGTAGCGCGATCCGCTGGTGGTGGAGCCGTTGCTGGTGTCCTGGGTGACCAGGTAGGCCTCGTCGCCGATGCCCTGCACGGGGGTCACGTCGTAATCGGTGTGGCTGTCGCCGTAGTTCTTCCAGGTGGCGGTGAACTCCGGCCCCGGGTCGGTCTTCTTGTGCAGGTCGACCTGTAGGGAGAGATAGGCGTCCGCGTAGCTGGACCCGGTCTTCTTGAGGCTGAGGCTGCAGATGCTCTCGTCCAGGGCCGGGTCCTTCATGGCGTTCTTCGTCGGGGACGAGTCGTCGGCGGGGTACTCCTCCTTGAACGACGAGTAGTCCGCGCCGGAGCAGAGGTTCGCGGGCGCCGTGTAGCCGCGCAGATCCGCCTTGTCGCCGAAACCCCCGGTCAGAAAGAGGCCGGCCGCCCAGGCC
Organism: Streptomyces sp. NPDC101234; assembly: GCF_044767525.1. Classification (NCBI taxonomy): domain Bacteria; kingdom Bacillati; phylum Actinomycetota; class Actinomycetes; order Kitasatosporales; family Streptomycetaceae; genus Streptomyces; species Streptomyces sp. NPDC101234. Next base: position 25,898 of record NZ_JBIWOA010000031.1, read on the forward strand.
GCGGAGGCGACCACCGCGCCCACCGCGGCCCACAGCACGGCCCGTGCGGCCGTGTTCGTGCCGCCCGACGGCGCGGCGGCGGGCGGCGGATAGCCGTAACCGGGTTGTACGGCATAGGGATTGGCCTGCTGTGGCTGGGCAGGCTGGTTGACGAGGGTCGGCTGGGCGTAGGGGTTCTGTGGCGGCGGCGACTGCGGGTTCGGATACGGGTACGCGGTCGGCTGGGGCGGCTGGGCCGCCTGGGGCTGCTGGGCCGGTATCACCGGCGGCTGGTCCGGCGGCTGCGCGGGCTGCTGCGGGGAGGACGGCGGCTGCTGCGGTGGCGTGGACATGACGTGAAGATAGTGCACATCAGGACATCAAGTCCCGTCCCGTCCAGGATCGTTATGGTCTGAGAACATCTGTTACGTCAGTACACGTTCACGGTGAGATCTTCGATCGCGTCGCGGTCGATGCGGTGGCCGAGGCCGGGGTGGACCGGGGCATCCAGGTAGCCGTCGCCGTCGACCGCCGGTACATCGGCCATGCCCATGCTCAGGAGGGTCTCCGGGACCGCAGGGTGCGGTACTCGACCGGCCTGTCTTCACGGCTCGTCCCCGCCCTGCTCAGGTTCTGGTCGCCGGTTCGCAGCCGGCGTCCCTGAGTTCGGCGATGTCCTTGAAGCCGCAGATCGCCAGGCACAGGTCGAGCTCGGCCAGGAAGGACCTCAGGACGTGGGTCAGGCTCTCGGCGCCGCCGTAGGACAGGGCGTAGGCGTAGGGCCTGCCGATGCCGACGGCCGTCGCGCCGCGTGCCAGTGCGATGACCGCGTCCGTCGCATCCCGCACACCGCCGTCGAACATGACCGGCGTCGAGCCCGCCGCCGCCACGATGCCGGGCAGGAGTTCGAGCGTGGAGATCCCCGAGTTCGCCTGGCGGCCACCCTGGTTGGTGCAGTACAGGACGTCGGCGCCGTGGTCGATCGCCATCCGGGCGTCGTCCGGGTGCTGGATGCCCTTGACCGCGACCGGAAGTTTCGTCTGCGCCCGGACCCAGCGCAGATCGTCCCAGGACAGCGGATGCTGGAAGATCTTCGCGTAGTGCCGCAGGGCGGCGTCCTGGTCCTCGCGGGGCGGCTTGGCCGGATGCTTGGTGAAGTTCCCGTCGGAGTAGTAGTTCTCCATGCGGAAACCCCGGAACTGCGGGAAGTTTCCCAGTTGCGGATCGGCCGGCCTCTAGCCCAGGGCCCAGGAGTCCACGGTCAGCACAAGCCCGGAGTAACCGGCGGCCTCCGCGCGGTGGATGAGGCTCGCGGCCAGTTCCCGGTCCCCGGGCAGGTACAGCTGGAAGAAGGCCGGTGTGTCTGCGGTGTGCTCGATGACCTGCTCCATCGGAGCCTGGGCGAACGTCGACAGGGTGAACGGGACGCCGGTGGCGGCCGAGGCCCGGGCCGCGGCCACGTCGCCCTGGAAGTCGGGGGCGCACAGGCCGACCAGGCCGGTGGGACACAGGAAGAGCGGCGAGTCGAGACGCCTGCCGAAACAGCGTCGTCGACAGGTCGCGGTCCGGCGGGCTGACCATCATCCGCGGAACGATTCCGTAGCGTGCGTAGGCGTCGATGTTCGCGCGCCGGGTCCGCCCGTCCCCCGCGGCCGCCTAGACATAGCGGTACACCCATTCCGGAAGCGCCTCCGCCGCCTTCCGCTCGATCGACGCGGAGTCGAACGGGTAGCGCGAGTTGACGCCCTTCACCGCATCGAGGTGGACGCCGATCTGGAAGTCACCGAAATTACCGGGCATGGCTGTTCGCCTCTTCCTCCCGCGGCCCTCTGCCGGTCTCAGGTCGCGGTCGGCCGTCGGAACACGCTGTTGGGCCGATCGGGTGAGGCGGCACGAGCAGGTCGTGCCGGCTGGGGGCGGCACCCAGGAAGGCAGCTGCGCGGCGGACGCCGGAAGGCCGGGGCAGCGGCCCCGGCCTTCTTCTCGGTGGGTACGGGATCAGGCTGACACGGTCTGCACCGGCGCCCCCGCGGTCACCCGGGCGGTGTTCCTGCGGACCAGGAGGAGGGTGACCACGGCGCCGAGCAGCGAGGCGCAGCCGCAGATCACCACGCCCAGGGACATGCCGTGGGCGAGGGCGTCCTGCGCGGCGGCCCTGGCGCTGTCGCTGCCCGCGTTGACCACCGCCAGGGGACCGGCCGCCGCCTCCATGCCGGCGTCGGCGCCGCTCAGCTTCCCGGCCAGTGCGGAGGACGCCGCGCTCATGGCGACCGTGCTGATCACGGCCGGGCCGAGGCCCTGACCGAACTCGCGGACCAGGCTGGTCGCGCCGCTCGCCATGCCGGTCATCTCGATCGGCACCGCGTTCACGGCGGCCGACGTCAGCGAGGAGACCACGCAGATGAAGCCGACGCCGAGCAGCAGCACCGGGCCGATGAAGGCGGCGAGGGAGGTGGTGGTGATCGGCAGCGCGGCGATCCAGAACTGGCCGGCCGCCATCGGCAGCAGGCCGCCCATCAGCAGCCAGCGCGGCTCGACGCGGGTCAGCATCCTGCTCAGCACCGGGGCGAGCAGCAGCGGGATCAGCTGGAGGATCACGAAGGGCATACCGGCGCGCAGGGCGCTGAGGTGCATCACCGCGCCGAGCCGGATGGAGACGACGTAGGCCGTGCCGATGAAGCCGAACATACCGGTCAGGGCGACCACTGCGGCCGCCGCGAACGACGGGATCCTCAGCAGGTCCAGGTTGAACATCGGGGACACGGCGCGCTTCTCGGCGAACACGAACCCGGCCAGGGCCACCGCGGCCAGGACCAGCGCGAGGACGATCGACGGGCTGCTCCAGCCGCGGTCGCCGCCCTCGATGATGCCCCACAGCAGGGCGGTGAGGCCGACGGCGACGGTGATCTGGCCGGGCCAGTCCAGGGCACGGCCCTCGGGCGCCCTGGAGTCGGTGACCAGCGCCCAGCCGGCGATGCCGACCGCGATGCCGAGGACGACCGGCGGGACGAACGCCCAGCGGAAGTCGGCGACGGTGGCCAGGACGCCGGAGGACAGCGGACCGACGGCGGAGGCGAGGGAGATGCTCAGCGCCCAGGTCGAGACCGCCTTGGCGCGGTCCTTCTCGTCGGGCGTCGCGGCCGCGATCACGGCGAGTGAGCTCGGGAACAGGGCGGCGGCGCCGACACCGGCGAGGGCCTGGCCGATCCAGAGCATGGTGATGTTCTGGGAGGTGGCGTTGAGGAGTTCACCGAGCGCCAGCACGAATCCGCCGAGTACCAGCAGCCGCTTACGGCCGAACAGGTCGCCCAGCACACCGAAATTCAGTTCCAGGATCGCGGTGGGGAGGATGAACGCGGAGGTGACCCAGGCGACTTGGGATCCGGATGCCCCGAATGCGGCCTGGATTTCCCCGTTGATGGGCGAGGGGACGGTAATGCAGAGCTGCGCGGCGGCAACCGCCAGACAACAGGCTATGAGCGTGCCCGCGTCCAGCTTCTTCACGGCGTTGGTCATTCCGTACTCCGTCTCAGGGGTTATCAGTGGTGCCGCGCTCTTCGGTTTCGCCGCGTTCTATGAGTTCGATGAGATTTCCCTCCGGGTCCTTGACCCAGGCCATCCGCACCCCCGGTTCGGGGGACGGACCGGGGGCGAGCACCTCGCTCGCTCCATGGGTCCTCAACGCGGTGTAGACGGGGTCGAGTTCGGGGGTGGTGACCGCGAAGTGCCCGTAGCCCTCGGTGAGGACGGCGGTCATCGGGTCGGGTGCCCTGAGGCCGGGTGCCGACCCGGGCCTGGCGAGCAGTTCGATGCGCCAGCCGTGCGGGTGTTCCAGGACGACACCGGTCAGTCCGGGGCCGTCGAGATGGAACTCGAAGACGGTCTCCAGTCCGAAGACCGTCCGGTACCAGGCGAGTTGGGCGGGCAGGTCGCGTACGTTCAGGCCCACGTGGTCGAGTCGTGCGTGCATGCGCGCTCAGCCCGCCATCGCGCTGTCGCCGCCGTCGACCATGAGGTTGGCGCCGTTGACGAAGGCCGCCTCGTCGGAGCAGAGGAAGGCCGCGGCGCGCGCGATGTCCTCCGGCTGCCCGACCCGGCCGACCGGGATCCGTGCCTCCAGCTGGGCTTTCGGTCCGTCCGGGTCGTCGAGGAAGGGGGCGGTGGCGGAGGTCCGGGTCATGCCGGGGGCGATGCTGTTGACGCGGATGTGGTGCGGGGCGCCGGCCGCGCACAGGTGCTTGGTCATCGCGAGGACCCCGCCCTTGGCGGCGCCGTGCGGCACCATCGGCATGAACAGCGCCCCGCGCTCGGCGGCCACGGAGGCGACGTTCAGGACGGCGCCGCCGCCGCGCGCGATCAGGTGCGGCCAGGCGGCCTGGGTGCAGAAGTAGGGGATGTCCAGCTCGTTCTTGATGGTGAAGTACCAGTCGGCCGCCGGCATCGTCTCGAAGGGGCCGTTCCGCAGCGCGGAGGCGTTGTTGTAGAGGATGTCGATCCCGCCGAATGCGTCGATCCCGGCCTCGATCCATTCCCGGGCCCCGGCCTCGGTGGAAAGGTCGACCGGGGCCAGCGAACGCATGACGCCGCCGGCCTTCTCGACGAGTTCCACGGTTTCCGCCGCGCTCTCCTCGTCGATGTCGCAGCCGAATACGGTGGCGCCCTCGGCCGCGAACACCTGTGCCGCGGCCCGGCCGATTCCGGCCCCCGTTCCACTGATGAAAGCGATTTTTCCGGCCAATCGACCCATGATTGCGAAGCCCCTTGTCCCATGCCGCCCGAGTGCGGTCCTGGCAGCGTAGGTACGGCCTTTGCCCAGAACAAGAAAGGCATCGGGGAAAGGGCATCGGGGGTTCGTATGGCTGGTATGCGCCTCAGGTGCTCAGCCGCACCGGGAGGGCCTGGACGCTGTTGCCGACGAACCCGGCGAGCGGGGCGAGGCGGTCCTCGGGCACGGCGAGGTCCAGGGCGGGGAAGCGGTGAAAGAGCCTCTCCAGGGCGACCGTGGCCTCCAGCCGGGCCAGCGGGGCGCCCAGGCAGTAGTGGGCGCCGTGGCCGAGAGAGAGATGGCGTACGGCGTCGGGGCGGGCGGGCCGGGTGACGTCGAACCGGCCGGCGTCCGGGCCGTGCGCGGCCGGGTCACGGCCGGCGGCGGAGTAGCCGGCCAGGACCGGGGTGCCCGCGGGGATCACCGTGCCGTCGACGGTCAGGTCCCGCACGGGGTACCGGAACGGGAAGCAGCTGACCGGGGCGTCCCAGCGCAGGGTCTCCTCCACCACGTCCGCCCAGTCCGCCTCCCCCTTCCGGACGAGTGCGAGCTGGTCGCGGTGGCCGCACAGGGCGCGGACCGCGTTGGTGACGAGGTTGAGCGTGGTCTCGTGCCCTGCGATGATCATCAGCACCAGGGTGCCGATGAGCTCCTCCTGCCCGAGCCGGTCCCCGTCCTCGTCCCGGGCGGCGATCAGGGCGCTGGTGAGGTCGTCGCCGGGCCGCTCGGCGCGGGCCGCGGCGACGGCGGCGAGTACGGCGACCAGCTCCCGGTTGGCGGCGACGGCGGCGCCGGGTTCGGTGTCGGTGGCCACGACCTGGCTGGACAGATGGTGCAGCCGGTGCCGGAACTCGGCGTCCACGCCCAGGAGTTCGCAGATCACCTCCATGGGCAGCGGCAGCGCGAAGTGCCGCCGCAGATCGGCGACCCCACCGCCCTCGACGGCGGCCCGCTCCAGATCGTCGAGGAGCGCGTCGGTCAACTCCTCTATCCAAGGGCGAAGTTCGGCCACCCGCCGGGGTGTGAACGCCCGGCTGACCAGTCCGCGCAGTCTGCGGTGGTCGTCCCCGTCCGCGGTGGTCATGCCCCGCACGGTGGCGAAGGTCAGCAGTGGCCACCCCACGGGGATCCGGCCCTCGCTCAGTGCGGTGAAGTGCCGTGCGTTCTTGGCGGCTTCGGGCAGCTGGAGGAACTCCTTGAGCGCCTCGTGCCCGAGCACCGCCATGCCCTCGATGCCGCCCGGCAGCACGACCGGCGCCACGGCACCGCGCGCCAGCAGCCCGGCGTTCTCGGCGTGCGGGCAGCCGCCGGCGGGGACCGGACGGTGCGGCAGGGGCGGGGTCTCCACCATGGGCTCCTCGACAGCCGTACGACGCGGGCATCGCAGATCCTAGGCGCACCTGAGCCGCTGGGCCGAGGGTCGGGAATATCCGTGACCGGTGCCATGTTGACCGGCACGGAACCCTGGGTATAGTGCGATCAGCACCTGTGACCGCCCCTGTCGGGCGCCGAGTGCCGGTTCCACTCCTTTCAGCCGTACCGCCCGTCGCCTGCCGACCGGCCCGCCGGCTTCTCAGCTCCACCTCGCGACCAGGACTTTTCCGCCGTCGGACAACGGCTCCCGAGGTGTCGTTCCCGCCGCACGGAGGCATGCGCATTCGCCCTCCCGCTCGCGGCCCACTCCCCCCTTCCTTCATGTCTTCCGTCCGCGAAAGGACCACCTCTCATGACCACCACACTCGAACCCCCCGTACAGCAGCAGGCCCGGAACGCCCCCCGGCCCGTCGCCGGTGTCCTCGACATCGACGCGGGCGGGAAGGGGCAGCTGCGGGCCCCGAGCTGCCTGTCCTCCCCCGCCGACCCCCAGGTCTCGCCCGCGCTGATCCGCCGTCACGGCCTGCGCAAGGGCGACCTCGTCGAGGGCGTCCGGGGCGACCAGCGCGCGCTGACCGAGGTCACGCGTGTCAACGGCCGTACGCCCGAAGAGCTGCGCGGCCGCCGTCACTTCCGCGACCTGACCCCGCTGCACCCGCACGAGCGGATCCGCCTCGAACACCCGGCCTCCGGTCTCGCCGGACGGGTCGCGGACCTGTTCGCGCCGGTCGGCAAGGGGCAGCGCGGGCTGATCGTGGCCCCACCGAAGACCGGCAAGACCGTGCTGCTCCAGCAGCTCGCGGCCGCCGTCGCCGGCAACCACCCGGAGTGCCGGCTGATGGTGCTGCTGCTCGACGAGCGCCCCGAGGAAGTCACCGACATGCGGCGCTCCGTGCAGGGCGAGGTGTACGCCTCCACCTTCGACCGGCCCGCCAAGGAGCACATCGCGCTGGCCGAACTCGTCGTCGAGCGCGCCAAGCGGCTCGTCGAGGACGGCCAGGACGTCGTCATCCTCCTGGACTCCCTGACCCGGCTGTGCCGGGCCCACAACAACGCGGCCGCCTCCAACGGCCGTACCCTCAGCGGCGGTGTCGACGCCGGTGCGCTGCTCGGCCCCAAGCGGTTCTTCGGCGCCGCCCGCAAGGCCGAGGAGGGCGGCTCGCTCACCATCCTGGCCACCGCTTTGGTGGACACCGGCTCCCGGGCCGACGGCTACTTCTTCGAGGAGCTGAAGAGCACCGGCAACATGGAGCTGCGGCTGGACCGCGAGCTGGCCTCCCGGCGGGTCTTCCCCGCCCTGGACATCGCCCCCTCCGGCACCCGCCGTGAGGAACTCCTGCTCACTCCGGCCGAGTTGACCGCCGTACGCGGACTGCGCCGGGCCCTGCAGAGCCGGGAGGGCGCCCCTGGCGGTCTGGACACGCTGCTGCAGCGGATGCGCGAGACGCCGGACAACGCCACCTTCCTGCGGCGCGTCCAGCCGACTCTGCCGGCGGGCTGACGCCCGGGCCGTGCGTGCGGCATCCGGGTTGCTCACGTAGTCCTACCGGCCCGGGCAGCGCGCCGTACACCGCCCCCGTTCCTACGTTGATCATATGACGTTCGGATTCTCTGACCGCTTCCCTCGTCGAGTGGCGGTGTCGGCCTGCTCCCTCTGTCTGGCGGGCCTGCTGGCGCTGACGCCCGGTACGGCCGCCGCCACCACGGGGGCGCTGGATCCGGCTCCGCCCCCGAGGGCGGTGGTGCCGGGGCCGTCGCTGCTGTACCACTCCGGCACCCAGGTGCGTCCGCACCTCGGCGCACCCGCGGTACCGGACGTCTCCGCGCTGTCCTGGCTGGTCGCCGACGCGGACAGCGGCCAGGTGCTGGCGGCGGCTCAGGCGCACCTCAGGCTGCCCCCTGCCAGCACGCTCAAGACCCTGTTCGCGCTCACCGTGCTGCCCGTCCTGCCGGCCGGTATGGAACACCGGGTGAAGGCAGCGGAGTTGGCGGACGTCGCCGAGGGCAGCAGCCTGGTCGGTGTCGAGGAGGGGCACACCTACCGGGTGTCCGACCTGTGGCGCGGGGTCTTCCTGAGCTCCGGCAACGACGCCGTGCACGTCCTGGCCGCCCTCAACGGGGGCTGGGACCGCACCGTCACCCGGATGCAGGCCGAGGCCCGCTCCCTGGGCGCCCTCGACACCCATGTCGAGTCCCCCGACGGCTACGACGCACCGGGGCAGGTCTCCTCGGCGTTCGACCTGGCGGTGTTCGGCCGGGCCGGGCTGCACAACCGTGACTTCGCCCGGTACTGCTCCACCGCGTCGGCCCGCTTCCCCGCCGACGACGTCACGTCGTTCGGCATCGAGAACACCAACCGGCTGCTGACCGGCGAGGACGGTGTGCCGCGCTACCCCGGCCTGATCGGGATCAAGAACGGCTACACCAGCAACGCCGGCAACACCCTCGTCGCCGCCGCCCGGCGGGGCGGGCGCACCCTCGTCGTGACGGTGATGAACCCCCAGGACGGCGGCGTGTACGACGAGGCCCGTCAGCTGCTCGACTGGGGCTTCGGCGCGGCCGGGCGGGTGGATCCGGTGGGTTCGCTGGACGCTCTGCGGCCCGCCCCCCGGCCGGGACCGAGCACCGCGCCGATGGCGGCGGCCACCGCGCCCGAGGACGACTCCGGCTGGTCCGACAGCGCCATCGCCGCGGCCTTCGCGGGTCTCGGCGCGGGGGCGGTGGCTCTCGCGATGCGGCTCAAGGGCGACCGCTCCGACAGGTCCCCGCGGGACTGACCGGTCGGCAGCCGGAGCAGCAGGCCCAGCGTGATCCAGGTGTAGAGGTTGCTGCCGAGGAACCCGTCGATGCCGGACGCGTCGTCGAACCAGAGCCACACCACACTGGTGCACATGACCGCGTAGAGGGCGCCCGCGATCCGCGGGTACCCCGCGCGGGCCAGGATCGCGAACGACGGCAGCACCCACACCAGATGGTGCACCCAGGTGATCGGACTGACCAGGCAGGCGGCGAGACCGGTGAGCGCGAACGCGGCCGTCCAGTCCCCGGCCGCCACGGCCTTGCGGGTCCGCCACGCCCACACGGCGAGGGTGAGCAGCACCGCCGCCGCCCACAGCGGCTTGTCCGGATGCCCGAGCCGGGCCAGTACACCCTGCAGCGACTGGTTCGACACATAGTCGAGCCGGCCGACCCTGCTGGTGTCCCAGAGCGCCTGCGTCCAGTAGAAGCGGGACGCCTTCGGGTCGGCCCAGGCGGCGAGACCGGTGGCGGCGAGCGCCACCGCCGTGGCCGTCGCCGCCGCCCGCCACCTACGGGCGAGCAGCAGCATGCCGATGAACAGCGCGGGCGTGAGCTTGACCGCGGCGGCCAGCCCGATGCCGACCCCCGCCCAGCGGCCCCGCCCGCTGCGCAGCAGACAGCAGTCCACCAGCACCAGCGCGAGCAGTATCACGTTCACCTGGCCGAAGCTGAAGGTGTCCCGCAAGGGCTCGAACAGCGCCAGCGCGCACAGGGTCAGGGCCCAGCGGTACCAGCCCCACCGCCGCCAGCCCGGCCCGGCCAGGATCCGCAGCACGAAGGCCAGCGCGGCCAGGTTCAGCACCAGCGAGACGGCGATGGCCAGGTGCAGCCCCACCAGCGCCATGGGCAGCATGCCGAGAGCGGCGAACGGCGGATAGGTGAACCCGTACATCGTCCCGGGCACCCGGTAGTCGTAGATCCGCCCGCCGTGGTGCACCCAGGTGTGCACGGTGCCGTAGTACACGCGCAGGTCGAACCAGTCGCGCAGCAGCGGCACGGTGGCCGTGAACACGGTCACGGCGGCGACGAGGACCAGGACGAGCAGCAGCCTCCCCCGGTCGGTACGCGGTCCTCTCATGCCGTACGTCCCACGGCCGGGGCCTGCGCGGCCTGGTGGGCCTGCCAGAGCACGACCACCCCGAGCACCCCGCCGGAGACGGCGAGGACCAGCTGGCCGACGTCGGCGGGTCCGCCGCTGGGCAGCACGGCGAGGGCGAGTACCCCGGTGACGGCGGCCACCCGGTGCCGTACCGAGGTGCTGGGTGCGGCGGCCGCTATCAGGAACAGGCCCCAGATCGCGTACCAGGGCCGGATCGCCGGGCCGAACGCGGCCACCGCGGCCAGGCTCAGCCCCAGGGCGTAGACCGGGCGGGGCCGCAGCCGGACCCATATCAGCAGCACGGTCACGGCGGTCAGCGCGAGCCCGAGCAGGTGCCAGGCCGGGACGGCCAGCGGCGCCAGACCACTGCCGAGGTGTTCGAGCAGCGCGCCGGTGGCCCGGCCGAGCAGACTGCTGAGCGCCCAGTTGTGCGGGGAGACGGGCGTGTCGAGCGCTCTTATCCACCCGTACCCGGTCCCGGCGACGGCGGTCGCGACCACTGTCGTGGCCCCGGACGCGGCCGCCGTGATGAGAGTGGCGCGCACCGGGCTGCGGCCCTTGCGCGTCTGCATGACGATCACGGCCAGCAGGCCCAGCGCGGCGGGCGCCTTCACCAGGGCCGCGAGCGTGACGAGCACGGCTCCGAGGATCGGCCAGCGGCCCAGCGCCGCGACCAGGCCGAGGCCGAGCAGTCCGAGCATGATCGCGTCGTTGTGGGCGCCGGCGACCAGGTGCAGCAGCACGAGCGGGTTGAGGGCGCCGAGCCAGAGCGCGGCGGCCGGGTCGGCGCCGCTGTGCCGGGCGAGCCGGGGCAGCGCGGCCGCCATCAGGCCGACGCCGAACAGGGCGACCAGGCGCATCCCGAAGAGCCCGGCCGGGAGTTCGCCCCGGGTCAGCCCGGAGAGCAGCGAGGCCATCCCCATGAAGGCGGGACCGTACGGTGCGGCGGTGTTCTGCCACACCGGCGCGACCTCGTCGGCCAGCGGGCCGCCGAGCTGCGCGGGGCCGGACGTGTAGACGTCCATGTGCGCGTCCACCATCGCGCCCTGGGCGAGGTAGCTGTATACGTCCCGGCTGAACAGCGGCGGCGCGAGCAGCAGCGGGGTCGCCCAGACGGCGAGGACCAGCAGCAGCTGTCGCGGGGTGGGCGGCGCGGCGCTGCGCACGAGGCGGCCGAGCAGCAGCCACGCCGCTATCAGCAGTACGACGCCGAAGTAGACACCGACCAGGCCGAACGCCGCCTGTACGGAGCTGGGTGCGAGCAGATCCTCCACGGGTAGGGCGCCGGCGGTCTCACCTCCCAGCGCGAGGAAGGCGGTGCCTGCCAGTCCCAGAACCTGGCAGCGGCGTAGATCGACGGGGAAAGCCATGGCCAACACTGGGTCAGCGTGTCAATGGTGGGTGGCCGGAAAGCGACGGGGCGTTTTCCTGGGGGCGGCCTGGTTGTTACCTGTGGGGGGTCGATACGTTGTCGGGTGCGGGTGAGTGGGGGCCGGTCGCGCCCACGCGGCGGTACCCGCAGATCGATACAACCCCGCGCCCCTTCGGGGCGCTAGAACACCGACAGGCCTGTCAGAGTGGTGAAGCGGTCCAGCGCCGCAACTCCCGCCACCGAATTGCCCCGTTCGTCCAGACCCGGGCTCCACACGCAGATCGCGCACCGCCCCGGTACCACGGCGATGATGCCGCCCCCGACCCCGCTCTTCCCCGGCAGGCCCACCCGGTACGCGAAGTCGCCCGCCGCGTCGTAGGTGCCGCAGGTCAGCATCACCGCGTTGACCTGCTTCGCCTGGCTTCTGGTCAGCAGGCGGGTGCCGTCGGCGCGGATGCCGTGGCGGGCCAGGAACGTGGTCGCCAGGGCGAGGTCGGCGCAGGAGGCGGCCACCGAGCACTGGCGGAAGTACTGGTCGAGGAGGACCGGGATGTCGTTGTCGATGTTGCCGTAGGAGGCCATGAAGTGGGCCAGGGCGGCGTTGCGGTCGCCGTGCTGGGACTCCGACGCGGCCACTTCCTTGTCGAAGTCCAGGGAGGCGTTGCCGCTCTCGGCGCGCAGGAAGGAGAGCAGTTCCCCGGCGGCGTCCCCGGTACGGGTCTGGAGGCGGTCGGTGACGACGAGGGCGCCGGCGTTGATGAAGGGGTTGCGCGGGATGCCCTGCTCGTACTCCAGCTGGACCAGGGAGTTGAACGGGTTGCCGGAGGGTTCGCGGCCGACGTGTTCCCAGAGTTCGTCGCCCTCGCGGGCGAGGTCCAGGGCGAGGGTGAAGACCTTGGTGATGGACTGCGTGGAGAACGGCTGCCGCCACTCCCCCACGCCGTAGACCGTGCCGTCCAGTTCGGCGACCGCCATGCCGAAGCTGCGCGGATCGCAGGCGGCGAGGGCCGGGATGTAGTCGGCGGGGCGGCCGCGGCCCGGCGTACGGCCTGTCTCCTCGGCGATGCGCTCCAGGACCGGCAGGAAGGCGGGGGACGACGACATTGTCATGATCACCATTGTGCCTCCGTGCCGGTCCTGGTGGGTACTCGCAGGTCAGGCGAGGGGCGAACCGCTGCCGGCGACGACCTCGGGGCGCAGCAGGGCCGCGAGCCGTTCGGCGGGCAACAGGCCCTTCTCCAGGACGAGTTCGGCCACACCGCGGCCGGTGACGAGGGCCTCCTTGGCGATGTCGGTGGCCGCCGTGTACCCGATGTAGGGGTTGAGGGCGGTGACCAGGCCGATGGAGTTCTCGACGGTGGCGCGCAGCACGTCGGCGTTGGCGGTGATGCCGTCGACGCACCGCTCGGCCAGCGTCAGGCAGGCGTTCCGCAGGTGCGTGATGCTCTCCGAAAGGGAGTGCAGGATGATCGGCTCGAACGCGTTGAGCTGGAGCTGTCCGGCCTCGGCGGCCATGGTGATGGCGACGTCGTTGCCGATGACCTCGAAGGCGACCTGGTTGACGACCTCGGGGATCACCGGGTTGACCTTGCCGGGCATGATCGAGGAACCGGCCTGCACGGGCGGCAGGTTGATCTCGCCGAGCCCGGCCCGCGGCCCGGACGACAGCAGCCGCAGGTCGTTGCAGCTCTTGCTCAGCTTGACCGCGATCCGCTTGAGGACGCCGGACATCTGGACGAAGGCCCCGCAGTCCTGGGTCGCCTCGACCAGGTTGGCGGCGGTGACCAGGGGCAGCCCGGTGATCTCGGCGAGGTGGCGGCGGGCCGACTCGGCGTATCCGGCGGGCGCGTTGAGGCCGGTGCCGATGGCGGTGGCGCCGAGGTTGATCTCGTGGATCAGCTCGACGGCCTCGGCGAGCCTGCTGCGGTCCTCGTCGAGCATGACGGCGAAGGTGGAGAACTCCTGCCCGAGCGTCATGGGCACCGCGTCCTGCAACTGCGTGCGGCCCATCTTCAGGACGTCACGGAACTCGACGGCCTTGCGCCCGAAGGAGTCCTGCAGCACGGCCATCGCCCGGAGCAGCCCGCGCACCGCGAAGACGGTCGCGATCTTGACGGCGGTCGGGTAGACGTCGTTGGTGGACTGCCCGAGGTTGACGTCCTCGTTGGGGTGCAGGTACTGGTACTGCCCCTTCTCGTGCCCGAGCAGCTCCAGCGCCCGGTTCGCCACGACCTCGTTGGCGTTCATGTTCGTCGAGGTGCCGGCGCCGCCCTGGATGACGTCGACGACGAACTGGTCGTGCAGCTTGCCGTCCCGGATCTCCCGGCAGGCGGCGACGACGGCGGCGGCCTTCGCGGGCGCCAGCAGCCCCAGTTCCTCGTTGGCGAGGGCGGCGGCCTCCTTGACGGCGGCGAGGGCGTCGATCAGATGCGGGTAGGCGGAGATCGGCATGCCGGTGATGGGGAAGTTCTCCGTGGCACGCAGGGTGTGCACACCCCAGTACGCGTCGACGGGCACGTCACGGTCGCCGAGCAGATCGTGTTCGCTACGGGTGACGACAGTCATGAAGGAACGATTCCTCTTTCAAAGGAGGTGAGGGTGAACGCGCCGCGAAGGGGCGCGGGGAACTGCGCGACCGGCCACAGCCGGCCCGCAGTCGCCGAACAACAGATCCACGCAGACGACTAGGCGCAGGCAGAAACAGACACCGGCTCCAGCGACCGAACGGGCCGCACACACCCGACCGGCCGCCCACCACCGAGCAGTGCCTCACCGGCGAACTCGGTCAGCAGCTCCGGAGCAACCCCGGCCCGCGCCAACGCCGCCGCGGCCACCGGCACCCGCGCCCGGTTCGCCCCGTCGGCGATCTTCACGGCCACGGCCCGCCCGTCCGGCAGCGCCGCGACCTGAACGCCCTCGAAGCCGTCCTTGGCGAGCAGCCCCGGCACGGCTCGCATCAGCGCGGCCACGTCACGCCCCGCACCGGACGCCATCTCGGCGTGCTCGCGCATCGCGTCGGCGACCCGCGCCTCGGGCGTGCCCGGCGCGGCGGTGACGATCCGCGACACCGCGCGGGCCAGCCCGTGCAGGGAGATGGAGAACAGCGGCGCACCGCAGCCGTCCACCGACGTACGGGCGATCCGCTGCCCGGTCAGGTCCTCGACGATCTCGGCGATCGCCTGCTGGAGCGGATGGGCCGGATCGAGGTAGTCGTCCAGCGACCAGCCGTTCAGCTCGGCGGTCCACAGCATCGCCGCGTGCTTGCCGGAGCAGTTCTGGGCGAGCCTCGACGGCAGCCGGCCCTCCCGCACCCAGGTGTCCCGCACGACCGGGTCGTACGGCATGTCGGGCACGTTGCGCAGGTCGTACTCCGCCAGTCCGGCGAGTTCTAGGATGCGCCGGGTCCCGGCGAGGTGGCGTTCCTCGCCGGAGTGGCTGGCGGCGGCCAGCGAGAGCAGGTCGCCGTCGAGGGGCAGCCCGGCCCGCAGCATGGCCACGGCCTGGACGGGCTTGAGGGCCGAGCGCGGGTAGAACGCGGCCTCTATGTCGCCGAGCTGGAACTGGACCTCTCCGTCGGCGCCGAGGACGGCGACGGAACCGTAGTGGATGCCCTCGACGACCCCGTCGCGTATGAGGTGGGCGACGGGGGCGTGCAGGGGTTCACGGACGATGGGTGCGTCCGCGGGGAAACTGCTGTACATCACTTCCTGGTCTCGGGTGAGTCGGGACGGACCGGTGCGCGGTTCACGCGTCGGTTCCGGCGGACGGGCGCGCCACGCGGCGGCGGATGGTGTACCAGCCGGCGACGAGCGCTGCGACGATCAGCGGCACACAGAGCACGGTGGTGCGTCCGGCGCCGCCGTCGGCGTACATCAGGACCAGGACGGAGGCGAGGAACGCCAGCGTCACGATCTCGGTCCAGGGGGAGCCCGGCAGTCGGTAGCCGGGGCGGGTGAGTTCGCCGTTCTGGGTCTTCCGCCAGAAGAGCAGGTGGCAGAGCATGATCATGCCCCAGGTGGCGATGATGCCGATCGCCGCGAAGTTGAGGACGATCTCGAACGCGTCGGCGGGGACGACGAAGTTGAGGCCCACGCCGAGGACACAGATTCCGCTGGTGAGCAGGATCCCGCCGTACGGCACCTGGGTGCGGCTCATCTTCGCGGTGAACTTCGGGGCGGAGCCGTTGACGGCCATGGAGCGCAGGATGCGGCCGGTGGAGTAGAGGCCGGAGTTGAGCGAGGACATGGCCGCGGTGAGGACGACCAGGTTCATCACGCCGCCGGCCGCCGGGACGCCGATGTGGGAGAGCACGGTCACGAAGGGGCTCTGGCCCGCCGTGTACTTGTTCCAGGGCAGCAGCATCGAGAGGAGGACGACGGAGCCGACGTAGAAGAGGCCCACGCGCCACATGATCGAGTTGATCGCCTTGGGCATGATCTTCTCGGGGTTCTCCGTCTCACCGGCGGCGACGCCGACCAGCTCGACCGAGGCGTAGGCGAAGACGACGCCCTGGATGATCAGCAGCATGGGCAGCAGACCGTTGGGGAAGATGCCGCCGTTGTCGGTGATCAGGGACGGGCCGGGGGTCGTGCCGTCCACGGGGTGCTGGGTGACCAGCAGGAAGATGCCGATGACCATGAAGATCACCAGGGCGCTGACCTTGACGATCGCGAACCAGAACTCCAGTTCGCCGAAGATCTTCACCGAGATCAGGTTCACGGTCAGGACCACGGCGAGGGCTATCAGGGCGATCACCCACTGCGGGATGTCGGAGAACATCCCCCAGTAGTGGGTGTAGGTGGCGACCGCGGTGATGTCGGCGATGCCGGTGGTCGCCCAGTTCAGGAAGTACATCCAGCCCGCGGTGTACGCGCCCTTCTCGCCCAGGAACTCACGGGCGTACGAGACGAAGGCGCCGGAGGAGGGGCGGTAGAGCACGAGTTCGCCGAGGGCGCGTACGACGAGGAACGCGAAGACGCCGCAGACCGCGTACGCGACGAAGAGGGAGGGGCCGGCGTCGGCGAGGCGGCCGCCGGCGCCGAGGAAGAGGCCGGTGCCGATGGCGCCGCCGATGGCGATCATGTTGACGTGCCGGTGCTTCAGCGACTTGCTGTAGCCGTGGTCTCCGGCGTCGACGTGACGGGACGAGGGGCGCGTCTCGTCTTTGAGGTGCTGTTCGCTCACGCCTCGGTTCCGCCTTCCTGGTGCTTGTCCGTGCCCGCGGGGCGCACGATGTGGGTGAGGGTCGTCTCGACGCGGTCGAGGTGGTGGCTCATGGCCTCCACGGCGTCGGGTTCGGAACCGTCGATCAGTGCTTCGACGATGGCCCGGTGCTCCCGGTTGGACTGCTCCCGGCGGCCGCCCAGCTCGTTGAGGAAGGCCGACTGACGCGCCAGTGCGTCCCGGATCTCCTCGATGACCCGGCGGAAGACCGGGTTCTGGGCGGCCTCGGCCACGGCGAGGTGGAAGAGGGTGTCCATCGCGACCCACGCGGTGGTGTCCGTCTCCCGCTCCATGCGGTCGAGCAGATGGGCCAGGTGGTCCAGGTTCTCCGGGGTGCGGCGCAGCGCCGCGTACCCGGCGACCGGGATCTCGATGTGCCGGCGCACTTCGAGCAGGTCGCTCGCCGCGTAGTCGCCGAAGGTGGGGTCCTCGACGGCGTTCGCGACGACGAAGGTGCCCTTGCCGGTCTTGGAGACGGTCAGGCCCATCGTCTGCAGGGCCCGCAGGGCCTCGCGCAGGACGGGCCTGCTGATCTCCAGGGTGCGGCAGAGCTCCGCCTCGGAGGGGAGTTTGTCGCCTATGGCGTACTCGCCGCGCTCGATGGCACCGCGCAGGTGCGCCAGCACCGCCTCCATGGCGCTCACACGCCGTGGGGGCTGTCCGGCTGTCGGGCTGTCTGACAGGTTCACGGGTGAGATGTTCCGGGTTGCGGGAGGAGACTGTCAAGGTTTCGGGAAAGGAAACATTCACGGGGTGCGACGCCTGAATGTGCAGGCATCACACCCCGTGGTGGTGCGAGGACGGACCGGACCGGTGCGGCGGTGGCAGGTCAGGCGTTGATGGTGCCCGTGGCCAGGAGGCCGAAGACCGCCAGGCCGATCACGATCCGGTAGATCACGAACGCGTTGAAGGAGTGCTTCGCCACGAACTTCAGCAGCCAGGCGATGGAGCCGTAGGCGACCACGAAGGAGACGATCGTGCCGACCGCCAGCGGGGCGGCGCCGACGCCCGCGCCGAGGGCGTCCTTGAGCTCGTAGATACCGGCGCCGGTCAGGGCCGGGATGCCGAGGAAGAAGGAGAGGCGGGTGGCGGCGACGCGGTCCAGGTCGAGGATGAGCGCGGTGGACATGGTGGCGCCGGAGCGGGAGAAGCCGGGGAAGAGCAGGGCGAGGATCTGGGAGCAGCCGACCAGCATCGCGTCCTTGAACGAGGTGTCGTCCTCACCGCGCTTGTGGCGGCCCATCTGGTCCGCGCACCACATCACACCGGAGCCGACGATCAGCGAGCCGCCGACCACCCAGAGGGAACCGAGCGCACCGTCGATCAGCGGCTTCGCGGCGAGGCCCACCAGGACGATCGGGATCGTCGAGTAGATGACCCACCAGGCGAACTTGTAGTCGTGGTGGTAGCGCTCCTCCTTGTTGGTCAGACCGCGACCCCAGGCGGTGACGATCCGCTTGATGTCCTTGAAGAAGTACACGAGCACGGCGGCGATGGCGCCCACCTGGATGACGGCGGAGAACCCGACGACGGACTTGTCGTCGACGGGGATGTTCATGAGCCCCTCGGTGATCTTGAGGTGGCCGGTGGAGGACACGGGGAGGAACTCGGTCACCCCCTCGACGACACCGAGGACGACGGCTTGACCGACGGAGATGGCGCTCATGGGATCCAGTTCTGCAGAGTTTGGTCGACAGTGCTGTAGACAGTTTTACAACGGCCGGGCGTGAGGCAAGTTCTAGGCCCAGAGGGCCTGGGCGATCGCGACGCCGGCGAAGGCCGCCCCGAGTCCCGCCACGAGGCTCGCGACGACGTTGGCGGCAGCGTAGAGCCCGGCGCCGGTCTCGGTCAGCCTGAGGGTCTCGTACGAGAACGTCGAGTACGTCGTCAGCGCCCCGCACAGCCCGGTTCCCAGGAGCAGCTGGAGATGGGGGCTCGCGGCGCCCGCGGAGGCCGCGCCGGTCAGCAGGCCCAGGATCAGGCAGCCGGTGACGTTGACCACGAAGGTGCCCCAGGGGAAGACGGAGTCGTGCCTGGCCTGGACGGCACGGTCGGTGAGGTAGCGGAGCGGAGCACCGACGACGGCACCGAGCACGACCAACAGCCAGTTCACAACGACTTCTTACCTTCCGCGTCCGTTTTGGTCGTGTCGTCCGTGCGGCCGACGTACCTGATGACCTCGCAGTCGTCGAGGGTGACGAGACCCTCGGTCACCAGTTCGTCGAGCTGCGGCAGGAAGTCCCGGACCCGCTCCTCCGTGTCCACGATCACGACCGCCACCGGCAGGTCCTCGCTGAGCGACAGCAGCCGGGCGGTGTGGATGCGGGAGGAGGCACCGAAGCCCTCGATGCCCCGGAAGACGCTGGCGCCCGCGAGGCCGGCCCGGTGGGCGCGGTGCACGATCTCGGTGTAGAGGGGCTTGTGGTGCCAGATGTCGTCCTCGCCGATGTAGACGGTCAGGCGCAGGGCGCGGCCGGTCAGTCTCGTCATCGCTGCCTCCGGGTGAGGACACGGCGGGTCGCGGTGGCCGCGCACCACACCGCCGCCATGGCCGCGCACAGGGTCGCGGCGAGATAGGCCAGGCCCGTGGCGGGGCGGCCGTGGTCGACCAGTTTCTGGATGTCGACGGCGTAGGTGGAGAAGGTGGTGAAGCCGCCGAGGACGCCGGTGCCGAAGAAGGGGCGGACCAGGCGGTGCGCGGGGAGCCCTTCGGTGATCAGGACCAGGAACGCGCCGATCACCGCGCAGCCTACGACGTTGGTCCAGAAGGTCGCCCAGGGGAATCCTCCGGCCGCGGTGGGCAGGGCCAGGGCGAGCGCGTAGCGGGCCACCGCGCCGGTCGCGCCGCCGACGGCGACCACCGCGACGACGGGAGCCTGGGTACGCCACTCGGACCGGCGGCGCGGGGCCGGCCGGACACGGAGGCTCTCGGCTTCCGGGGCTGTCATCGGTCGTACGTCTCCTGTTCGGCACCACCCCGACGGGGTTCGGCACCGCACCGACGGGGGCAACAGGCTACCGCCGGGCGTACCCGCCGGTCACTTCGCGGTGGGGGCCGCGCAGACCGCGATGCCGGGCTCCCAGACACTGCCGAGGACCAGGTGGCGGCCGGTCCGGCAGACGCTGGTGACCATACGGAAGCCGGAGTGCCGGCGCGCGAGGTGGTGGACGACCCTGCCGTGGTCGTCGAGGGCCACGACGGCGACGGTGCCGACGGGCCGGTAGGGGGCGTGCACGGCGGCGCGCGCGGCCGCCCTGCGGACGGCGGGCGGGGTGCGGTGCAGGACGTCGAGCGCCGGGTTGCGAGGGCCGGCGAGTGCGACCCAGGTGAGGTCGCCGTCGCGCCACATGTTGTCCGGCATCCCGGGGAGCTCGGCGAAGAACTCGGCGCGGCCGGTGCGCGGGCCGGTGAGCCAGTAGCGGGTGAGGCGGTACGCACCGGTCTCGGCCACGATCAAAAACGTGCCGTCACCGCTCACGACCAGTCCGTTGGCGAACTGGAGCCCGTCGCAGGCCACTTCGGGCTCCGTCGCGCCGGGGGCGAGGCGCAGCAGGCGGCCGGTGCCGCTGTGCTCGACGATGTCGCCGATCCAGCGGTCGAGGGGGAAGCGGCGGCTCGACTCGGTGAAGTACACCGTGCCGTCGGGCAGGGCGACCACGTTGCTCGCGAACCCGAGCGGCTCCCCCTCGACGGAGTCGGCGAGCACGCGCACTACTCCGTCGGTGAGGCCGACACGCAGCAGACCGCGCTCCGCGTCGCAGACCAGCAGGTCGCCGTCCGGGAGGAGTTCCAGGCCCAGCGGGCGGCCGCCGGTCTCGGCGAGCACCCGCACCCTGGCGGTGTCCGGGTCGCCGAGGTCGTCCAGACGCAGGATGCGGCCGTCCTCGACGCCGGTCAGGACCCGGCCTTCCGGATCCGTCACCACGTCCTCCGGGCCGCGGCCGCCGACGGCGATGTAGTGGAGGGGGAAGAGGCGTTCGGGACGGTCCATGGATCCCATACTGTCAGGCGGAACCGGTCTCACCAGCCCTTCTCGAACATCCGGGCCACCTCGGCGATCCGGATCTCGTCGCGCCGGTAGTAGGTGCGGTGCCGGATGCGCTTGGAGCGCAGCAGGCCGAGGCGGGTCAGCAGGCCCAGATGGGTGCCGGCGACCTTGCGGGAGACGCCGAGCTTGGCGGCGACGGCCCGGGCGGTGACACCGTCCTCGACGAGGTCCGCGTGACGCTGGGGCGGGAAGTGGGCCGTCGGATCCTTGAGCCAGTCCAGAATCTCCAGGCGACTCACGCTCTTTGCGTTCCTCAGCATCCGACCGGCCTCCGTCCCTGCCTCCTCGTAGTTCGTTTTCCCACTGTCGCGCAGCCGAAGCCCCCACGTCAGGGACTCGGGGACCGTTGTCCGAGATCGAACGGCCGTACGAGATCGACCGGTGGGGAACTTGCCTCCGCAACGTGCCGCGGGCAGGGCTGAGGGGCCCGACCGTCCCCTTACGGCCGGGCCCCCGTCAGTGGTGGTTCAGCGGTGGCTGAACCAGGCCATGGAGGACAGCGCCTTGTCGTCGTAGCCGAACAGGGCCTGGTTCTCCCAGCCGTTGCCGGAGCTGGCGTCGGTCGGATCCCAGCCGTTTCCGGTGACGGCGGTCCAGGTCGCCTCCCAGTAGAAGACGCCGAGCCCGCGGCCGTTCGGGACGGCCTCGACGATGTTCGCGACGGCGTTCATCCAGGCCAGCTGGCCGGCCGCGGTGGCCGGGTAGCCGGTGACCAGTTCGCTGGTGGTGTCGATCTGGTTCTCCAGCGAGTCGTCCTGGGCGAGGGTGAACGGGTAGGCCGTCTCGGCGACGAAGACCGGCTTGCCGTAGCGGGACGCCACGTCGTCCAGGGTGGTCTGGGCGGCGGCCAGCGAGCCGTGCCAGTAGCCGTAGTACGACAGCCCGATCACGTCGTAGTCGATGCCGTAGGTCTTGGCGTTGTCGAACCACCAGCGGACCGTGGCGTCGTCGCCCGCGTTGGCCAGGTGCAGGGCGACCTGGGTGCCGGAGGAGACCGCCTTGGCCGCGCTGTAGCCGGAGTTGATCAGGCCGGCGAGCTGCGACCAGTTGCTGGTGGAGCCCTCGGACCAGAGCATGCCGCCGTTGATCTCGTTGCCGATCTGGACCATGTCGGCGGTGGTGCCCTGGGACTTCAGCGCGTTCAGGACGTTGTACGTGTGGTTGTACACGTCGGTCTTCAGCTGGCTGTAGGAGTCGTTCGCCCAGGCGGCGGGCTTGGTCTGCTTGCCCGGGTCGGCCCAGCTGTCCGAGTAGTGGAAGTCGACCAGCAGCTTCATGCCGGCCGCCTTGATGCGCTTGGCCATGGCCAGCACATGCGCCTTGTCGTTGTAGCCGTCGGCCGGGTTGACCCAGACCTTCAGGCGCGCGTAGTTCATCCCGGCGTTCTTGAGGATGGTGACCGCGTCCCCGGTGGTGCCGGAGCTGGTCTTGTAGACACCGCCCTTGGCCTCGCTCTTGGCCAGTGACGAGATGTCGGCGCCCTTGATGGCCAGGCCCGTCGAGCCGGAGGCGAAGGTCAGGTCGTCGACGTTGATCCAGTTGCCCGCGTTGGCGTCGGAGTTGATGCTGACCGTGCACTGGTTGTTGGTGACCGCGATCGAGGTGACGATCCGGACCCAGCTGCTGGTGGAGACCGGCAGGTCGGTCTTCTGCTCCGAACTACCGCAGTTCTTCAGGGATATGTAGGCGGAGTTCTGGCCGCCGCTGGAGCGGACCCAGGCGGTGAGCGTGTAGGTGCCGTTGGTCAGCCCCGACAGGTACTGGTACGTCTCCACCTTGTAGGCGGAGGCCGAGTAGTGGGTCAGGCGGTAACTGCCGCTATGGCCACCGGACTCGGTGTACGAGGCGCCCGTGTCGCCGTACTCCGACCAGCCGGCGGGGCCGGCCACACCCGCACCGTCCGACTCGAAGCCGCCGTTGGTGAGCGTGCTCGCCGCCTGCGCGGACTGGGCGGGCAGGGTGATCAGGGCGAGCCCGGCCGCGAGCGGCAGCAGCAGGGCTCTGATGGTGCGTCTGGGATGGAACATCATCGTCCGTCGTCCCTTCGACGTGACTGGGGAGGGGGTTCCTCCGGCGGGGCCGGAGGAGTGCCCCTCCGCCCGCGGCTCTCGTGGCACGCGCGGACGGAGGGGAGTCTCGGCGGACCCGGGCACGGCCGGGCCCGGCCCGCGACCGGGTTCAGCCGTCGAGTCGTACGACCCGGACGGCGCCCGCCGGGACCGCCAGATGGCCCGCGGCGCGCTCGCCCGTCAGCAGTTCGGTGCCGTGCGCCTCCAGGGGCACCTTGGCGTCGGTGGCGGTGTGGTTGATCGCGAAGAGGAACGTGCCGGACTCGCCGGTGCGGCGGACCACCTCGACATCGCGGGGCAGATCGGCGCGGGGCGCGATCCGGGCGTCCTCGGCGGCCCAGCCGAGCAGGGCGTCCAGGCCCTGCGCGTCGAGCCGGGTGGACACGTACCAGGCGGTGCCCTCCCCCAGCTGGTGCCGGGTGACCGCCGGGCGGCCCGCGGTCAGGCCGTCGGCATACGTCCAGACGGTCTCGGCACCGGCCGGGACGACGAACTCGGTCCACACGTCGCCGGTCAGCTCGGAGCCGTCGGGGCCGGTGAGCCGCACCCGCTGGTCCTTCAGCAGCGGTGAGAACTCCTCCACGGTGAGGCCGAGGACGTCGCGCAGGGTGCCCGGGTAGGCGCCCTCGTGGACGGCGTCGTGCTCGTCGACGATCCCGGAGAAGTACGAGACGACCAGCGTGCCGCCGTTCTCGACGTACTCCCTGTGGTTGTCCCCGGCCGCCTCCGTCATCAGGTACAGAGCCGGTACGACGACAAGGGGATAGGCCGACAAGTCGCTTTCCGGGTGGGCGAAGTCGACGGTGAGGTGGCGGTCGTAGAGGGTCTCGTAGAACGCGTCGGCGCGCTCGCGCGGGTCGTGGTCCTCGCTGGGGCGCCACTGCAGGTTCTGCGCCCACCAGGACTGCCAGTCCCAGAGGACGGCCACGTCGGCCCGGGTGCGGGTACCCCGGATCTGGGCCAACGAGTCGAGGGACGCGCCGAGTTCGACGACCTCGCGCCACACTCGGGTCTCGGTGCCGCCGTGCGGGAGCATCGCCGAGTGGAACTTCTCGGCGCCGCGCCGGGACTGCCGCCACTGGAAGAACATCGCGCCGTCGGAGCCGCGGGCCACGTGGGCGAGGGAGTTGCGGGCCATCTGGCCGGGGGCCTTGGCGGGGTTGCGGGGCTGCCAGTTGATGCCCGAGGTGGAGTGCTCCAGGAGCAGCCAGGGGGCGCCGGCGGCGACGGAGCGGGTGAGGTCGGCGGCCATCGCCAGGTTGACATGGGTACGGCGGCCGTCGGTGATCAGGTAGTGGTCGTTGGTGACCAGGTCGACCTCGCGGCCCCAGGCCCAGTAGTCCATGGAGTCGCACTGGCTGAGGGCGGTCATGAAGTTGGTGGTCACCGGGACGCCGGGCGAGAGGCGGTGCAGGATGTCCCGCTCCATGCGGAAGTTCTCGCGGATGGTGGCGTCGGCGAACCGCTTGTAGTCGAGGTTCTGGCCCGGGTTGCCCACCGTCGGGGTGGAGCGCGGCGGGTTGATCTGCGCCAGGTCCGTGTAGTGCTGGCCCCAGAAGGCCGTGCCCCAGGCCTTGTTGACCCCGTCGACCGTGCCGTACGTGTCCGCCAGCCAGCGGCGGAAGTGGGCGGCGCAGGAGTCGCAGTAACAGGCCGAGACCGGGACGCCGTACTCGTTGTGGACGTGCCACATCGCGAGGGCCGGGTGGTCGCCGTAGCGCTCGGCGAGTTTGGTGGTGATCGCCGCGGCGGCGGCGCGGTAGTCGGCGTTGGAGTGGCAGATGGCTCCGCGCGAGCCGAACTCGTAGCGGACGCCCTCGGCGGTGACCGGCAGGGCCTCGGGGTGCGCCCGGTAGAACCAGGCGGGCGGTACGACCGTGGGCGTGCCGAGGTCGACGCGGATGCCGTTCTCGTGCAGCAGGCCGAGGATCCGGTCGAGCCAGCCGAAGTCGTACTCCCCCGGCGCCGGCTCCAGCAGGGCCCAGGAGAAGATCCCGACGCTCACCATCGTGACGCCGGCCTCGCGCATCAGCCGGACGTCCTCCTGCCAGACGTTTTCCGGCCACTGCTCGGGGTTGTAGTCCCCACCGAAGGCGAGCCTGGTGAGGCCCTTGGGGGTGGTCTCCGGCATGGATCTCTCCCGTTGAGTCGATCATTTGGGAACGTGCACAGACATGATTGGCGGCACGAGCCCAACATAACCGCACAGCAACAACCATTGACAAGTGTCCGGGATGTTTCTCTACTGTGAACGCTCACAGAGCATGGCACGGACTCGCGACGGGCGAGAATCCGGGTCTGAGAACGCTCACACATCATCTGCATGGCAGGTTCCCGCGACGGGCGGGGACCCAGGTCAGGGGAGAGATCCATGCCCAACACGAAGCGCGCTCGCCTCGTGGCATCCACCATCGCCATAGCCCTCGGCGCCACCGCCCTCGCCGCCTGCGGCTCCTCCGACGGCAGCAAGGCCGACTCCGGTCCGGTCAACCTGACGTTCTGGAGCTGGGCGCCCGGCATGGACAAGGTCGTCGACCTGTGGAACAAGGGTCCGGGCAAGAAGGACCAGATCACGGTCACCTTCAAGAAGCAGGCCTCCGGCGACACGCTGGTCACCAAGATCCTCACCGCGCACAAGGCGAAGACCGGCCCCGACCTGGTCCAGGCCGAGTACCAGGCGCTGCCGACGCTGGTCAGCAACGGCGCCGTCGCCGACATATCGAAGGAGATCGGCGACGCCAAGAGCAAGTTCGCCGACGGCGTCTGGGGGCAGGTCACGCTGGGCACGGACGCGGTGTACGCGGTGCCCCAGGACATCGGCCCGCTGATGTTCTACTACCGCGCGGACCTCTTCAAGAAGTACGGCCTGACGGTCCCCACCACCTGGGACCAGTTCGCCGAGACCGCCCGCGCGCTGAAGAAGAAGGCGCCGGACGTCGACCTGACCACGTTCTCCGCCAACGACGCCGGCCTCTTCGCGGGCCTGGCCCAGCAGGCCGGCGCCAAGTGGTGGACCACCTCCGGCAACAAGTGGAAGGTCGGCATCAACGACGCGGCCACCCAGAAGGTCGCCAATTTCTGGGGCGGCCTGGTCAAGGAGGGCGCCATCGACAACCAGCCGATGTACACCCCGGCCTGGAACAAGGCGCTCGACACGGGCAAGCAGATCGCCTGGGTCTCCGCGGTGTGGGCGCCGGGCGTGCTGACCACGGCCGCGCCGTCCGCCAAGGGCAAGTGGGCCATGGCCCCGCTCCCCCAGTGGTCCGCGAACGAGGACGTCACCGGAAGCTGGGGCGGCTCCTCGACGGCCGTCACCACCGACTCCAAGCACCAGGAGGCCGCGGCCAAGTTCGCGGCCTGGCTGAACACCAACGGTGACGCGCTCGACACGATGGCCAAGGAGGGCGGGATCTACCCCGCCTCCACCTCCGCCCAGCTGAGCGGTGCCTTCTCCAACCCGCCGGCCTACTTCTCGAACCAGGCGGACTTCTACACCAAGGCCGCCGAGATCGCGAAGACCACGGCCGCCTCCGCGTGGGGCCCGAACGTGAACGTCGCCTACACGACCTTCAACGACGCGTTCGGTACCGCCGCCAAGAACAAGTCGGACTTCGTGACCGCCCTGAACACCATGCAGGACGCCACGCTCGCCGACATGAAGAAGCAGGGCTTCGGAGTTTCTCAGTGACCAGCCCCGCCGGCCGGAGGTCGTACGGGGTCAAGGGGGCCCCGTACGCCTTCCTCCTCCCCGCCGCCTCTCTCTTCTCGCTGTTCTTCGTGCTGCCCATCGGGTACGCGGTCTGGCTCAGCTTCCGCCAGGTGCACGTCTCCGGCCTCGGCCTGGGTGCGGGTGCCCGTAAGGAGGTCTGGGCCGGCCTGGAGAACTACAAGGACGCCCTCACCGACAACGAGTTCTACGACGGTGCGCTGCGTGTCCTCGGCTACGGCTGCATCGTCGTCCCGGTGATGCTCGGCCTCGCCCTCGTGTTCGCCCTGATGCTCGACTCCGAGCGGGTCCGCCTCGCCCCGTTCACCCGGCTCGCGATCTTCCTTCCGTACGCCATTCCCGGCGTGGTGGCCGCGCTGCTGTGGGGCTTCCTGTACCTGCCGGCCGTCAGCCCCTTCTACTACCTGCTCGACAAGCTGCACCTGCCGCAGCCCGACCTGCTGAGCGGCGGGCCGCTGTACCTGGCCCTGTCCAACATCGCGATCTGGGGCGGTACCGGCTTCAACATGATCGTCATCTACACCTCGCTCAGGTCCATCCCGGCCGAGGTGTACGAGGCGGCGAAGCTGGACGGCGCCTCCCCGCTGCAGATCGCCCTGCGGATCAAGATCCCGATGGTGGCGCCCTCGCTGGTGCTGACCTTCTTCTTCTCGATCATCGCGACGCTCCAGGTCTTCAACGAGCCGATGACCCTCAAACCCCTCACCAACTCGGTCAGCACGACCTGGAGCCCGCTGATGAAGGTCTACATGGACGCCTTCGCCAAGGGGGACATCTACTCGGCGGCGGCCGAGGCGACCCTCATCGCCCTCGCCACGCTGGTGCTGTCCTTCGGGTTCCTGCGGGCCGCGAACCGCCGCAACAGGCAGGAGGCAGCACAGTGAGTTCTCTCGCCGTCCGCAAGGCCGCCCCGGCGGCGGGTACGACGCCGGGTACCGCCCAGGGCCCGCCGCTGCGCCGCCGTGTCGCCCTGATCCCGACGATCACTCTGCTGCTCGGCGCGGTCTACACGCTCCTCCCGGTCGCCTGGGTGGTGATCGCGTCCACCAAGTCCGGCAGCGAACTGTTCTCCACGTTCACCTTCCTGCCCGGCACCGGACTGATGGGCAACCTCAAGGATCTCAACGCCTACCGCGACGGCGTCTACTGGAAGTGGATGGGCAACTCCGCCCTGTACGCCGGTCTGGGCGCCCTGCTGTCGACGGGCGTCTCGGCCTTCAGCGGCTACGCCCTGGCGACGTACCGCTTCAAGGGCCGCGAGGCGATCTTCAACGTGCTGCTCGCGGGCGTGCTGATGCCCCCGATCATCCTAGCCGTCCCGCAGTACCTGCTGATGGCCAAGGCCGGTCTCACGGACTCCTACCTGTCCGTGCTGCTGCCGCAGATCCTCGCCCCGTACGGCGTCTACCTCTCGCGCGTCTACGCGGCCGCGGCCGTACCCGCCGACGTGGTCGAGGCCGGGCGGATGGACGGGGCGAGCGAGTGGCGGATCTTCACACGGATCGCGCTGCCGATGATGATCCCCGGCATGGTGACGGTGTTCCTGTTCCAGTTCGTGGCCGTGTGGAACAACTTCCTGCTGCCCTACATCATGCTGAGCGACGACGAGAAGTTCCCGATCACCCTGGGCCTGTTCACGCTGCTCCAGCAGGGCAACAGCCAGCCGGCGCTGTACACGCTGGTGATCACGGGGGCGTTCCTCGCGGTGATCCCGCTGATCGCGCTCTTCCTGGTCATTCAGCGCTTCTGGAGCCTTGACCTGCTGTCCGGGGCCGTAAAGTCATGACCATGAGCAGCAGCAGTACGGGGGGCCGGCGAAAACCGCCGACGATCCACGACGTGGCGCGCGAGGCAGGGGTCTCACGAGGCACCGTCTCGCGCGTGCTCAACGGCGGGCACTACGTCAGCCCCGCCGCGCAGGAGGCGGTCAACGACGCCATCCGCCGGACCGGGTACGTCGTGAACCGGCACGCCCGGTCGCTGATCACCGGGCGTTCGGACTCCATCGGCTTCCTGCTGACCGAGCCCCAGGAACGGTTCTTCGAGGACCCCAACTTCAATGTGCTGCTCAGCGGTTGCACCCAGGCGCTGGCCGGGCACGACATCCCGCTGCTGCTGATGCTGGCGGGCACGAAGGACGAACGGCGGCGGATAACGCGGTACATCACCGCCGGGCACGTCGACGGGGTGCTGCTGGTCTCCAGCCACTCCGGCGACCGGGTCGCCGAGGAACTGCGCGAGGCGGGTGTGCCCCTCGTGCAGTGCGGCAAGCCCATGGGGCCCGGCACCAAGGTGAGTTACGTGGCGGCGGACGACCGGGACGGCGCCCGGGACATGGTCCGGCATCTGCTGGATGTGGGCCGCCGCCGGATCGGCATGATCACCGGTCCGCTGGACACACCTGGCGGTGTCGACCGCCTCGCCGGGTACCGGGAGGTGCTCACGGAGGCGGGCGTCGAGTTCGACGAGGGGCTCGTCGTCTCCGGCGACTACAGCCGGGCCAGCGGCGAGGCGGGCGCCGAGCGGCTGCTGGCGCAGGCCGCTGACATGGACGCCCTGTTCGTGGCCTCCGACCTGATGGCGCAGGGTGCCCTGGCGGCGCTGCACCGGGCCGGCCGGCGGGTGCCGGATGACATCGCTGTCGGCGGTTTCGACGACTCGGTCGCGGCGACGGAGGCGGTCCCCGCCCTGACCACGATCCGCCAGCCGTACGACCGGATCAGTGCGGAGATGGTGCGGTTGCTGCTGGCGCAGATCGGCGGTGAGGATCCGGCGGCGGTGATCCTGCCTACGGAACTGGTGGTCCGCGACTCTGCGTGAACGCTCCGCTGGGGGTGCCGGGAAAGGTCGTCGGGCGTCTGCTGCGCCGTCGTGGCTGGGCGCGCCCACGCGGCGGAGCCGCATGTTCGATCCAGCTCCGCACCCCTTCGGGGCACTGGCCCTGCCAGAGTCGGTCAGGATCGGAGAAGCCCCGGCGGGCTTCCCCGGCCTAGCGTGGGATCACCGACGGGGAAGCCGTCGGGTCACGTATCCCAGAAGGAGAAGGCCCCATGACCGCAGGCATCCAGACGATCATCTACCCCGTGAAGGACGCGGAGCAGGCCAAGGCCGTGTTCGGGGCGCTGCTGGGCGTGGAGCCGTACGCCGACACGCCGTACTACATCGGGTACAAGGCCGCCGGGCAGGACGTCGGTCTCGACCCGAACGGGCACGCCCAGGGGCTGACCGGGCCGACGCCGTTCTGGCACGTCACCGATCTGCGGGAGCGGCTCGCGGCGCTGGTGGAGGCCGGTGCCGAGCTGGTCCAGGACGCACGGGACGTCGGCAACGGCCGTCTTGTCGCCTCGGTGAAGGACGCCGACGGCAACATGGTGGGCCTGCTCCAGGACCCGGTGGCCTGACCGTCGTACGACTGCTTGCACCCGCACTAGTTGCACACTCAACAGTTGGCTGAAACGGTGCTACGGTGCGGGTATGGCAGTCAAGACGGCCGAAGCCCGGCTCGAGGAACAGTGGCGGGACATCCTGTCGGTGCACGCGCGCACGATGTGCGAGATCGACCGGGCGCTGCATCCGCACGGGCTGGGCGCGAGCGATTTCGAGGTGCTCGATCTGCTGGCCACCGAGTCTCCCGCCGAGGGCGACCACTGCCGGGTGCAGAACCTGGTGGGACGGGTCCATCTGAGCCAGAGCGCGCTGTCGCGGCTGATCGGGCGGCTGGAGAAGGACGGCCTGGTGGAGCGGTCGGTGTGTGTCGAGGACCGGCGGGGCGTGTGGGTGGCGCTCACCGCGAAGGGGCGCGCGCTGCACGCCGAGGTACGGCCGATGCAGCGGGCGGTGCTGGAGCGGATGCTGGCGGGTCCGGTCGGCTGACGTGCGCTGACATGACGTCCGCCGGCGTGGCGGGCAGCTTACGTGGCGGACGGCTAGAGCAGGAACTCGATGCCGTCCGGGAGGACTTCCACCCCCTCCTCGGCCACCTGGGCACGGGCCCGGGAGGCCGGGTCGACCAGGGGGTTCGTGTTGTTGAGGTGGGTGTAGATCCGGCGGGTGCGCGGGTGCCTGGCCAGCGCGGCCAGGCTGCCGTGCGGGCCGGAGACCGGTAGACGGCCCATCGTCGCCTGCCCGGGACCGGAGCGGACCGCGGTGCCCATCTCGTCGGCGGTGAAGAAGGTGCCGTCCAGCAGGACGCAGTCGGCCTCCGCGCACAGGTCGTCGAGCACGTCGCTCCAGGCACCGACGCAGGGTGCGTAGAGCAGGACTCCCCCGGTGGCCAGGTCCTCGACCCGGTACGCCGTGACCCAGCGGCCGTCGGCTCCGGCAAGCGCCGCCGGTACGTACTTCGGGGCCTTGGCGCTCACCGGATGGGCGGTGACGACCAGCCCGCCGGCCAGCACGAACCCGCCGTCGGCCAGGCTGTCGGCCCACTGCCAGGGGGTGTAGCGGTCGAGGGCGCCCCGGGCCGGGGCCAGGATCTCCAGCACCGGCGGGGCCGCGTAGACCTTGAGGTCCGGTGCCCCGTGCAGCACGGTCAGGCCGGTGACGTGGTCGGCCTCGGCGTCGGTGAGCAGCACTCCGCGCAACGGGGTCTCCCTCGGGCCCGGTCCGGGCCACAGCGCGGCGGTGGCGGTGAGCTGGGCTCGGATGTCCGGGGAGGCGTTGAGCAGCCACCAGTCCCGGCCGTTGCCGGTCAGGGCCACACACTCCTGGGTACGGGAGGGCAGCTTGCCGTCCCGGGCGGCGGCGCACAGCGCGCAGGCGCAGTTCCACTGCGGGAACCCGCCACCGGCTGCGGTGCCCAGCAGGACGACCCTCACGACGATCCGCCCCTCTCGGTCTCCCCGACCCCTGATGGGATCTTCCCTCAGGATGCGCCGCGCTACCCGCGAGTGGGGGGAACTTCCGGCCGTCCTGCGGGAGGCTGCCGGTCCGTCGGGCGCAGCGGTGGGATCGGCTCCGACGGGAAGTCGCGGGGGCCGGTCCACAGCGCCGGTACGGCGTCGCAGCGGCGGCACAGCTCGTAGGCGACGGCCTCGTAGTTGACCCGCCAGCCGTGGAAGTGCGGCCAGGCCTCCTCGGTACTGCGTTCGGCCCGGAAGCCCGTCTTCTCCAGCATGGCCACGGCCGCCTCGAACTCCGCGTAGGTCAGGTCGATGGGGGCGTCCGGGGCCGGGTCGGTGTCGACGGTCGCCCGTACGGAGGCGGCGATGTCGCGCAGCGCGGTGAAGCCGGCCCGCAGCATCAGACGGGCCGCCGGCGGCGCGGTGGCCGGGGTGAGGGCGAGCTGCATGGCCGCCGCGTCCATGACGGCGATCAGGCCGACCAGCCAGCTGCGGTAGGGGCGGGGCGAGCGGAACGCCAGCAGGACGGGATAGGTGGCGTGGCTCTCCCCCATGTCCGCGGCCAGCCGCTCCCAGGCCCGGTACAGCTCGGGCAGCGCGGTCTCGGTGTCGACCAGCCACTGCCGGGCGAGGATCTCCGGGCCCCAGGCGGGCTCGCCGGCCCGGGACTGGAGGAGGGTGACCTCCAGTTCGCGGCGGTTGTAGGCGGCGTACAGCGTGGGCAGGTAGGCGATCTGCAGGGCGATGACGACGGGGCCGGTGGCGGCGGCCACGAAGTCGAGCGCGGACAGCCGCAGCCGGGCGCCGCTGGCGAAGCCGAGGGTGAACAGGCTGGAGCCCGCCTCCCGGAACGCGGTGCTCCAGGACAGCGGGGAGAAGGCGTACAGCACCAGCCCGAAGCCGAGGAACGCCCCGCCCAGCCAGGCGGCGAGCATGCCGATCAGCATCAGCGGGGCGAGCCAGGTCTGGGCGCGGTCGATGGACCGGTAGCCGCCCCGGTGCGCGAAGAGGCAGAGCACCCGGCGCAGGCCCCACCAGAGCCGGTACACCAGCAGGGAGTACAGGCCCCGGGGGACCACGAGTGTGCGCAGGATGCTGCGCAGGACCAGGACGAGTACCAGTCCTCCGGCCACCCCGGAGATCCATTCCATGGCGCCATTCTGGCCCGCCCGGCGCTCTCGCGGTGACCGGAACCCTTCGTCAGCCCGCCGGCCGGGCCAGCAGCGTGCGCACGCCCTCCGAGGTGAGGGTGAGCGCGTGCGCCGAACTGCCGTCGATGGCGAGGGAGAGGTTCTCGTCGGGCCACTGCGAGGCGAGTGCGCCGAGCGGCACCATGCGGTAGCGGGAGACCGTCGGCAGCAGGCCGGTCAGCTCTCCCTCCGAGGTGAACACCGGGACGACCGGATCGCCGTCGGGCCGTTCCAGGACGGGCAGGGCGATCATCGAGGGGTCGGCCGTCTCCGCGGCGTCGTCGGGCACCGGCACCAGCACGTCGCTGTGTGCGAGGGTGTCCAGCGCGGTACGGTCCTCGGCGTTCACGGCCAGCGTGTCGAGCGCCCGCTGGGCCGGCGTCGGGAAGTCGTCGTGTGCGGGTGTCTCCATGGCGGGTCCCCAGGTAGCGGTGGCGGTACCGGCCGGAACCGGCAGGGTGCCGGACGGCCACGGCACGCGTACCCGGTCGTGGCCGGGGCATGCGCCCGATCACCGGGGCTTTCAGGGGATCAGCGGGATGTCGTCCGAGGGCAGGCCCAGGCGGTCGCGGCCGACGCGGTGCGCAAGGGGTTCGGCCATGCTCGGGCCGACATGGGTCCAGTACGTCGCCGCGTCCCGGAAGTAGCGCTGCATCCGCTCGCCGTCGCGGGCGTGCCGGGAGCCCGCGGTGCGGAAGAGGATGCGCTGGAGGACGTCCCAGGCCAGGCGGCCGGCGTTCAGGAAGGTGAGGGCGAGCCGGTTGTCCTCGGCGGTGGTGAAGGGGGCGTCGCCGACGGCGTTGCGACGGCAGGTCTCCATCCAGTCCTCGGCGGTGCGCCTGAGGGCGGCCTCCGCGGTGCCGATCACGCCGAGTGCCTCGCCGAGGTGGCGCTGGTAGTCGTCGAGTCCGGCGCGGGTGCGGCCGGGGTCCAGGGTCAGCGGGCGGCTGGGGAGGATCCGGGCGTACTCGTCGGCGGCCGCGTACGCGATGCCGATCATGACGGCGGCCAGTTCGGAGTGGAAGAAGCTCGGCGCGCGCCCGGCGTACATCGGGTTGCCGTGCAGCGCGGAGCCGGTCGAGCCGCCCTCGACGGGCAGGTCCAGCAGGGTCGCCCGGAGCGTGAGGTACTCGGGGATGCGGGCCCGGTCGAGGCGGACGCTGTTGGAGCCGCTGCCGCGCAGGCCGAGTACGCCGTGCCAGTC
This sequence comes from Streptomyces sp. NPDC101234, assembly GCF_044767525.1. NCBI lineage: Bacteria > Bacillati > Actinomycetota > Actinomycetes > Kitasatosporales > Streptomycetaceae > Streptomyces > Streptomyces sp. NPDC101234. The sequence continues at coordinate 59,589 of NZ_JBIWOA010000031.1, forward strand.
GTCGAGGACCGTCCAGGCCGGGCGCGGGGCGACGAACAGCACCGGCGGGCCGGGTGGGTCGCCGGGTTTCTCCGGGGCGCTCAGGGTCTGGCCGACGTAGTGCGTGGAGTAGGGGGCGCCCGAGGAGCACGGCCAGGTGCCGTCGAGGACGACATGTCCGGTGCCGTCCGGGCGGGCGATGCCGACCGGGGCGACCGTGGAGGCGGCCCGGAAGTCGCCGTCGGGGCCGAAGATCTCGTCCTGTGCCCGTTCCCCGAAGACACTGGCGACCTGGAGGACATGGGCGGCGGTGAGGGACAGCGCCCAGCCGGTGGAGGGGCAGCCGCGGGCGGTCTCGGTGACCACGCGCAGGAACACCGGCAGGCCGAACTCGTAGCCGCCGTAGCGGCGCGGCTGGAGGATCCGGTAGAAGCCGGCCCGCAGGAAGTCCTCATGGGTGGTCTTCGGGTAGTGCGTCAACTGTTCGGTCTCCGCCTGGCGTTCGCGCAGGACGGGCCGCAGCGCCACGGCCCGTTCGACGATGTCGCGTGCGCTGAGACCGGGTTCGGGAGTTGCGATCACGGTGCCTCTTGACGGCCAGGGCCATGTTTGCCGGGTTTGCCGACGCGATAGGGCGATTGAACACGGCGCGCACGGCGGACGTCCCGACCGGAAACCGCCAACCGGGTGGCGATGGCGGAACCAGGGGTGGTGCGGGGGCAGTTCCCCGTGGCACGTGCCTCGCGCTCCGTCCCGTGGCATCACTCGCCGCGCGAGGACAGGGGTAGGGGTAGCCGCGGAAGGTGACGGTCCGCATTTGCCCCGTCACCCGTGCGACACGAGAGAAGGAAAGCGATGTCGGTCGAGACCGGTACGGCGCCCGCGGCGGGCGCCGAGGAGCGGGAGCAGCAGAGCCTCGGTACCGCCGCGGCACGGAACCTCACGACGACCACCAAGTCCGAACCCCAGATGCAGGAGATCAGCTCACGATGGCTGACCCGCACACTGCCGTGGGTGAACGTGCCGGGCGGCACGTATCGCGTCAACCGTCGGCTGTCGTATCTGGTCGGCGACGGCCGGGTGACCTTCGTGCGGACCGGGGCGCAGGTCAGCGTGGTCCCCGCCGAGCTGGGTGAACTGCCGCTGCTGCGCGGCTTCGAGGACGGCACCGCGCTGCAGGCGCTGGCGGCGCGGTTCGAGCAGCGGGACTACGCGCCGGGGCAGGTGATCGTCTCGGCCGGGCGTCCGGCCGACCATGTGTATCTGATCGCGCACGGCAAGGTGGAGCAGATCGGCGAGGGCCCGTACGGCGACGAGGCGGTCGTCGGGCTGCTCGCGGACGGTGACACGTTCGGCGGTCAGGTGCTCGCCGGTCTCGACGGCGCCTGGGACTTCACGGCGCGTGCGGCGACGGCCACCACCGTGCTGGCGCTGCCGCACACGGCGTACCAGGAGGTCGCGGACCGGCACGCCGACCTGCGGGCGCATGTGGAACTGGCCGGGCTGGACGGGCACCGCGGGACGAACGACTTCGGCGAGGCCGAGATCGAGCTCAGCGCGGGCCATGTCGGCGAGCCGGACATCCCGCACACCTTCGTGGACTACGAAATCGATCCACGCGAGTACGAACTGAGCGTCGCCCAGACCGTGTTGCGGGTCCACTCCCGGGTGGCCGATCTCTACAACAAGCCGATGAACCAGACCGAGCAGCAACTCAGGCTCACCGTGCAGGCGTTGCGGGAACGCCAGGAGCACGAACTGGTCAACAACCGGGACTTCGGGCTCCTCCACAACGCCGACTACGACCAGCGGATCTCCACCCACGCGGGCCCGCCGACCCCGGACGACCTGGACGAACTCCTCAGCATGCGGCGGGACACCACGCATCTGTTCGCCCATCCCCGGGCGATCGCCGCGTTCGGCCGGGAGTGCAACAAACGGGGTCTGTACTTCGGCGGTATCGAGGTCAACGGTCACCACCTCCCGGCCTGGCGCGGGGTCCCGCTGCTTCCCTGCGGCAAGATCCCGGTCAGCGAGGCCCGCACCTCCTCGATCATCGCGATGCGGGCCGGCGAGGAGAACCAGGGCGTGGTCGGCCTCTTCCAGACAGGCCTGCCGGACGAGGTGGAGCCGGGCCTGAACGTCCGCTTCATGGGGATCAACGAGCAGGCGGTCATCTCCTACCTGGTCAGCACCTACTACTCGGCCGCCGTCCTGGTCCCCGACGCCCTCGGCATCCTGGAGAACGTGGAGGTGTCCCGCCGGGACTAGGGGGACCTCAGCCCAGCAGTTCGGTCACGGTCGTCACCCGGATCAGGGGGCGGTACAGGTCCAGCAGGTGCAGTGCCTTCGCGTGGGAGTCGTCGTCGGCGCCCGCGCAGGCGTCGGCGACGACCAGGACCTCGATTCCGGCGTCGGCCGCCGGCAGTGCGGTGGACAGGACACAGCAGTCGGTGCTGACGCCGGCCAGGACCAGGCGGCCGTGCGGGGCGGTGCGGGCGGCGAGTTCGGGGGTCCACTTGCCGAACGTCGGGGCGTCCAGGACGACTTCGGCCCGGTCGGCGAACTCGTCGGTCAGCCGCCAGAGTCCGGCGTCCGGGGGCCGGCGCGCGAAGGGCCAGCGGTCGTAGTAGGCCTGCCAGGCTCCGGTGGGGTGGGCCGGGGCGACGAAGCGGGTGAAGACCGTGCGGTGCGCGAAGGCCGGGAGCAGCCGTCGTACGCCTGCCGCCGCCTCGGGGTAGCGCGGGGCCGCCCAGGGGCCGCCGGGGTCGGCGAAGACGTGCTGCATGTCGATGACGGCCAGGAGGCCGGGCGGGGTGGTCATGCGAGCGTCGCCGGGGCGCCGGAAGTCTCGGTTTCCTGGGCGTGGACCCGGCCGCGGGCCAGGACCAGGGTGCCGAGGAAGCCGAGCGCCAGGGCGGCCAGGACGCCGAGGTTGGCGTACGCCCAGGCGCCGGACTTGCCGCCGAGGCCGAGCGGGCCGAGGAGATAGCCCTGCCAGGTGAGCCAGCTCGCGGCGGTGTTGGTGACCAGGCCCCAGCCGAGGGCGGTGGCGGCGAGGGTGAGGAGCAGGGGCAGCGGCGGTACGTCGCCGTAGCGGCCGACGGGGCGGTAGAGGTCGGCCTCGTCGTAGTCGCGGCGGCGCAGCGCCAGGTCGGCGAGCATGATGCCGCACCAGGCGGCGATGGGGACGCCGAGCGTGGTGAGGAAGCCCATGAACTGGCCGAGGAAGTCGTCGGCGAAGAAGACGATGTAGATCGAGCCCGCGATCATCAGGACGCCGTCCACCAGGGCGGCGAGGTAGCGGGGCACGGGCAGACCCGCGGAGAGCAGGGCGAGGCCCGAGGAGTAGATGTCCAGGACCGCGCCGCCGACCAGGCCGAGGACGGCGACGACGGCGAAGGGGACCAGGAACCAGGTGGGGAGGATCGTGGTCAACGCGCCGATGGGGTCCGCGGCGACGGCCTTGTTCAGGGTTGCGGAGGAGCCCGCCAGCAGGAGGCCGAAGACCAGCAGGAGCAGCGGGGCGACCGAGCCGCCGAAGGTGGTCCAGCCGATCACGCCCCGGCCGGCGGAGGTGCGGGGCAGGTAGCGGGAGTAGTCGGCGGCCGCGTTGACCCAGCCGAGGCCGAAGCCGGTCATCATGAAGACCAGCGCGCCGATGAACTCCTGGGCGGAGCCGGACGGGATCGCGCTCACCGTGGCCCAGTGGATGTGGTCGGCGACCAGCACGACGTAGACGACCGTGAGGACGCCGGTCACCACCGTGATCACGGTCTGCAGCCGCATGATCAGGTCGAAGCCCATCACACCGCCGGCCACGGTCAGGGCGCAGACCACGACCAGGGCGACCACCTTGGTCTCCGTACCGCCGCCCCAGCCGAGCCGGGTGAAGACGGTCGCGGTGGCCATCGTCGCGAGGGCGATGAGGACGGTCTCCCAGCCGACGGTGAGCACCCAGGAGACGACCGACGGCAGCCGGTTGCCCCGCACACCGTACGCGGCGCGGCTGAGCACCATCGTGGGTGCCGAGCCGCGCTTCCCGGCGACCGCGATGAAGCCGCAGAGGAGGAACGAGGCGATGATGCCGATGACTCCGGCGGCCAGGGCCTGCCAGAAGGAGATTCCGAAGCCGAGCGCGAAGGCGCCGTAGCTCAGGCCCAGCACCGAGACGTTCGCGCCGAACCAGGGCCAGAACAGGGTGCGCGGGGTGCCCTTGCGCTCGGCGTCGCCGATCACGTCGAGCCCGTGCGTCTCGACCTGGAGCTGTCTGCCGGGTTCCCGTGTGTCCGCCATCGTCGGCCCATCTGTCCAGGTGTGTTGGCTGGAGGCTAGGTCGGCGCGGGTCGGGGGTCAAGGCGAATTGATCAGGCGGGAGCCGGGCGGCGACCCGGCCGGCCCAACAGGATTTGACACCGCTGCCACCCCCCCTCCAATCTATGATCATGAAATCCATTTTCAAAAGGAGGGACGGCTGACGATGCGTGTGGCTTTCGTCGGCAAGGGCGGCAGCGGCAAGACGACCCTGTCGGCCCTCTTCGCCCGCCGTCTGGCACGCTCCGGCGCGCCGGTCGTCGCGATCGACGGCGACATCAACCAGCACCTGGCCCACGCCCTCGGCCTGGCCGAGGACGAACTGTTCACCGCGCCCGCGCTGAGCTCGCGGACCGGTGAGATCAAGGACTACCTGCGCGGCACGAACCCCCGGATCGCGTCCCGGGCGGCCATGGTCAAGACGACCCCGCCGGGGCGCGGCTCACGGCTGCTGCGCCTGCTCGGGGACGACGAGGTGCACTCCCACCACGTCCAGGAGGTCGGCGGGGTGCCCATGATGGTCACCGGGGCGTTCGCGGAGAGCGACCTCGGGGTGGCCTGCTACCACTCCAAGCTCGGCGCGGTGGAGCTCTACCTCAACCATCTGGTGGACGGCCCCGGCGAGTACGTCGTCGTCGACATGACGGCGGGCGCCGACGCCTTCGCCTCCGGTCTGTTCACCCGCTTCGACATGACGTTCCTGGTGGTCGAGCCGACCCGTAAGAGCCTGTCCGTGTACCGGCAGTACCGGGACCACGCGGCCGAGTTCGGGATCCCGGTCGCCGTGGTCGGCAACAAGGTCAACGGCGAGGACGACCTCGCCTTCCTGCGTGAGCGGGTGGGCGAGGACCTGCTGACGCACTGTGAGCTGTCGTCGTACGTCCGCGCCCAGGAACAGGGCCGGGGCGACGGCGAGCTGGAGGCGCACAACTCCCGGGCCCTGGACAGGCTGCGGACGGCCGTGGACGCGCGGGGCAAGGACTGGGACGCCTTCCAGCGGCATGCCGTGGAGTTCCATCTGCGCAACGCCACCGCCTGGGCCGACGCGGCCACGGGCCAGGACCTGGCCGCCCAGGTCGACCCGGACTTCCGGCACGGACCGGTGGCCCTGCCCGCCTTCGCCTGAGCCCCCGGTCCCCTCGCATGCACATCGCACCACCCCCTTCCGACAGAACAGGACACCCAGACATGTCGCTCGACGTCTCCCCGCAGCTGCTCGCCGAAGCCGAGAACGGCGCGGTGCGGGAGGAGGACTTCGTGGAAACCGTGCGTACGTCACTGCCGTACGCATACGGCCTCATCGCCCGGCTGGCCGCCGAACTGCGCCACGGGACAGCCGAGTTCGCCGACAACCAGACCCCGCCGGCATCGGAGAGGGAGCGCGGGCAGCTGCTGCGGGCGCTGTCCTCCGACGCGATCCGGAGCAGCCTGGAACGGCACTTCGGGGTCGCCCTCGCGTTCCAGAACTGCCACCGGGTCGCGGTGTTCCCGCCCGAGGCCCGGGGCGGGGCGACGCACACCCGCTTCACCTCGGCACGCTCGCAGATCCTCAACCAGTCGCCGGAGTTCCGTGACTGCTGAGTTCGACGGCCGGCAGGAGGGCGCGTCCGGCGGCCTCCTGCCGCCTCGCCTCGGCCCGTCAGCCGGCGACGATCTCGGCGAACCGCTCCGCGCCCACGTTGCCGCCGGACAGGATGACCCCGATCCGGCGCGGCAGCGGCGTCACACGGTGGGCGAGCAGTGCGGCCAGTCCGCTGGCGCCGCTCGGCTCCACGACGGTCTTCATCCGCTCGAAGGCGAACCGCATGGCGTCCCGGATCTGGTCGTCGGTGACCAGCGAGATGTCGTCCACCAGGCGCTGGTTGACGGAGAAGGTGAGCTCGCCGGGGATGTCGGCCGCCTGGCCGTCGGCGATGGTGCGGGGCACCTCGACGGACACCCGGCGGCCCGCCGCCAGGGACCGCCTGGTGTCGTCCCCGGCCTCCGGCTCGACCCCGACGACCCGGATCCCGGGCAGCAGCCCCTTCGCGGCCGTGGCGCTGCCCGCGATCAGACCGCCGCCCCCGACCGGCACCACCAGGGCGTCCAACTCGCCGACTTCCTCGATGAGTTCGAGGGCGGCTGTGCCCTGTCCCGCGATCACGTGCGGATGCTCGTACGGCGGCACGAGGGCGAGTCCGCGGTCCGCCGCGAGGGCCTTGCCGATCGCCTCCCGGTCGCCGGTGTAGCGGTCGTACGTCACGATCTCCGCGCCGTATCCGGCCGTCGCCTCCAGCTTGGAGCGCGGGGTGTCCTCGGGCATCAGGATCACGGCGGTGGTGCCGAGTTCGCGGGCGGCGAGGGCGACGGCCTGGGCGTGGTTGCCGGAGGAGTAGGCCGCGACACCCTTGGCCAGTTGCTCCGCCGACAGCCGGGACACGGCGTTGTAGGCGCCCCGGAACTTGAAGGCGCCGATGCGCTGGAGGTTCTCGCACTTCAAGAAGACCTCGGCGCCCACCAGTTCGTCCAGGGTGCGCGAGCGCAGCACGGGAGTGCGGTGGGCGACCCCCTTGATCCGTGCGGCCGCGTCGTGCACGTCCTGGAGGGTCACGGGCGGGGTGTCGGTCATGTTCGTCCTCCGTTCTGGGCGCCGTCGGCGCCGGATGCGCGTCGGCCACGGCGGCGCGGCTTCGGCCGTGCACCGTCGACCGTCTGGACTTATTGTCTACCACCTGGACTCAATGTCCAGATATGGCCTCGGAGTCGATCGGAGCCGCCGTGGCCGTTCAGCCGAGCTCGACCACCCTCGCGCACGCCGGCGGTGCGTCCGGTACGTAGTCGGGGTCGTTCTCGTGCCACGAGGTGCCCGAGTACCGCCGGGGGAACAGTCCCACCACCGTCCGGCAGGACGGCTGCGTCTCGGGCCAGGGTGTCTGGCCGTCGGTCAGGACCACCACGACGTCCGGTGCCGGGCTCGCCCGCAGCGCCCGGGCGAAGCCCGCCCGCAGATCCGTACCGCCGCCGCCCATCAGCGCGATGCCCTCCGCGCGGCACAGCGGCTGCACGGTCCGGGCGGCCACGTCGCAGGACAGGACGCTGACCAGGTCCCGGCGGCCGCCGACGGCCCGGGCGATGGCGGCCACCTCCAGCAGGGCCGTGCCCAGTTCGGCGTCGCTGACCGAGCCGGAGGTGTCGACGACGACGCAGACCCGGGGCGGGCGGCGGCGCAGGCTCGGCAGGACCACGCCGGGCAGACCGGCCGAGCGGCGCGACGGACGGCCGTAGGTGTAGTCGTCGCCGGCGCCCGCGGCCGAGGTCGCCGAGCGGACCGCCGCGCCCAGCAGCTCCCGCCACGGCTGGGGCGGATGGAAGGCCTCCTCCGCCCAGCGCCGCCAGCCCGCCGGGGAGTCGCCCGGCCGGCCGGTGATGGCCTGCGCCACCCGGAACCGGACGCCGTCCCGCTCCTGATCGCTGAGGCCGTGGGCACCGTCCGGGCCCAGGTTCCACTCCCGGTCGCGGCCGTCGGCACCGCTGCCGCAGTCGAGCCAGGTGAGGCTCTGCGTCAGCGGTCCGAGCCGGAACAGGCGCAGGTAGTCCTCCATCAGCTCGCCTTCGGGCAGTTGCAGCATGATCGGCCGGACGGCGCCTCGGGGCGTGACCAGCCCGTCGCCGTACACGTCGTCGTTGATCTCCAGGTCCGCCGCGATGTTCATGCGCAGCCGCTCGCCGGGGCCGGTCAGCCCGCGTTCCCCGGCGACCCGGTCGCTGCGCGCGTGGTGGTCGCGCAACAGGTGCGACACCTCGTGGACCCACACCCCGGCCAGGTCCTCCTCCGGCATCAGGTCCACGAACGCGGGCGAGACGTAGCACCGCCAGTGCCGGTCGACAGCCATCGTCGGCACCTGCCGGGACTCCACGACGTGCAGGGCGAACAGGGCCGTGGCGAGGTACGGCCGGGCCCGGGCGGCCTGCAGCCGGGCGGCGTAGAGCTTGTCGAGGTCCAGCGCCCCGGTCGGTTCCGCGTTCATGGTCCCGGTCGGTTCCGCGTTCGTCCGCCCAGCCGCTTCCGCCTTCATCGGCCTGCCTTCGCGGCGGCGCGCTCGGCCGCCCGGTCGGCCCTGCGGGACACGGTCACGACTCCGGCGAGGCGTTCCACGGCGGCCGGGACCTCCCAGTCGTCCCGGCGGAGCGAGGCCAGGGTGGTGGCCGGGACCACCACCAGGTCGGGGGCTCCGGTGTCCAGTGCCCGTACCAGCAGCGCCCAGGCCGCTTCCCAGCGGGACCGGTCCGGACGTTCGCGAACCGCGGCGACCACACCGTCGAGCACGGCCTGGCGCAGATCGCCGCGCTCGGGCAGGTCGGCCGTGTCCGGGGCGGCGAGCAGTGTCTCGGGGTCCGGGAGCTCCATCAGGTCCACGCTCGCCAGCAGTTCGAGCCCCGGCCCGTCGCCGACCGTGCCCCGGACCAGCAGGGAGAGCACGTCCCGGGAGGAGCCCGCGGCCTGCGCGAAGGCGACCAGACGCAGCGTCATGTCCCAGCTGCGGGGCGACGGCCAGGCGCCGCCGCGCCGCATCTCGCCGCTGGGCAACCGGTGCACGAGGGTGGGGCGGGTGGCGAGCAGGCCGCACACCGCGCGGCGCGCGAAGTCCACGGCGGCGGGCAGCCGGTCCGGATCGAGCCGGGGCAGGGTGGCCCGGGGCCAGGTGCCGCCGAGGCCGCGTACGACGACCTCGTGGTCATGGGCCCACTGGAGGTGCACGAAGCGGTTGGCCAGCGGTGGGCTCAGCTCCCAGCCGTCGGCCGCCGACGAGCGCGGGTTGGCGGCGGCCACGATCCGTACGCCGGGCGGCAGCCTGAGGGCGCCCACGCGACGCTCCAGGACCAGCCGGAGGAGGGCGGCCTGCACGGCCGGTGGCGCGGTGGACAGTTCGTCGAGGAACAGCAGGCCCCGGCCGGCCTTCACCAGCCGCACGGCCCAGTCCGGCGGGGCCATCGGGACACCCTGGACGGCCGGGTCGTCCCCTACGACGGGCAGCCCGGAGAAGTCGGACGGCTCGTGCACGCTGGCGATCACCGTGGTCAGCGGCAGGTCGAGCGCCTCGGACAGTCGGGTCAGCGCCGCGGTCTTGCCGATCCCGGGCTCGCCCCACAGCAGGACGGGCAGGTCGGCGGCGACGGCGAGGGTGAGCGCCTCCAGCTGGGTGTCGGGGCGGGGTTCGGTGGTGGAGTCGCCGAGCAGGGTCAACAGTTCGTCGGCGACATCGAGTTGGGCAGCGGTACGCAGGGGCATGTCTGATCACCTTGGTGTGGGAGGGCAGGCGGGCGGGCGTCGGCACCGGGTGGCGGCCGCGAGCGAGGTACGGCAGCGGAGGATGCGGGTCGGCAGCGGATGTGAGTCAGGAGCGGATGCGCGTCGGCAGCGGGCGGCTTCAGGAGTGGGCGGGCTTCAGGAGTGGATGTGCGTCAGCCGCAGATGCGTGTCGGCAGCGAGCGGACTTCAGCAGCAGATGTGCGTCAGCAGTGTCGGCAGTGGAGGTACGTCAGCAGCAGATCCGTGTCAGCGCCAGGTGGCGGGGCGTGGGCCCGGGCGTGGGTCGCGGAGGCGGCGGCTGCGCCGCTGTCGCCGGGCCCGGACGGGCCCGTTGCGGGATCCGGCGAGACCCGCCCGGTAGAGGCCGTAGGCGACACGCCGTCGCGCCGCCGCCTCCAGTTCGTCCCGCAACGGGCCGTCGCGCAGCACGGCTTCGGGCCCCAGCAGTTCTTCGACGACGGCGAGCGCGCCGGCCGTGTCCCCGTGGTCGAGGCGTTCCCGGACTCCGGTGAGGCAGTCGGGACGGCGGTGTGCCTCGTCGATGACCCGCAGGCAGGGCAGCGGCGGGCCGCCGAGCGCCACCAGCAGTTCCTCGCGCCGCAGTTGGTCCGCGGAGTGGTCCAGCGGGGACAGCACCCCGTCGACCATCCCGATCCGGTGCCGGGCGCCCCGGCAGTCCACCAGGCGTGCCTGCCCGGCCGGGTCTGGGCGCACCGCCCGATCGGACGGGAGATAGCCGGGGACGAGCGCGGCGGCGACCAGCGGATGCAGCCGGTCCGCGTCGATCAGCCCGGCGCGCAGCAGCTCCAGGTCGGGGAGGGTCCAGGTGGCTGCGTCGGGCAGGACGGGCAGGGCGCCGGTGTCCGTGTCCCGGCCGGTGCTCGTCGTTCCGTCGGCCGCGAGGTGCAGCGCGATCCGCTGCCGGCCGCCCAGCCGCACGGTGACCGTTCCGCTGTCCCGCCCTTCGGCGCGCAGCACGATCCGGGCCTCGTCCGCCCATCGGCCCGTGGCGCACAACGACGGTTCGCCGCCCGGTTGTCGGTCGGCGCCCGAACGGGTCCGCAGTTCACCGGCGGCGCCCGCGTCCCAGAGATGGCGGTGCAGGTCGAACCGGAACCGGCGGCTGGGGTGTGGATGCGGATGCTCCCGGGCGGCGGGCTCGCCCAGTGTGCCGTCCCAGAGCGCGAGGCTGATTCGCTGTCCGGCGTCCGCCCAGGCCGGCGGTGTCCGCACCACGAGGTGCAGGGCGCCTTTCCCTGCGTCGTAACGGGTCCCGGCGTCGTAACGGGCGAGCGGCATGGTCAGTCCGGGGCGCAGCAGCCCGTCGGGGGCGATCCTCGGCAGGTGCCAGCGCAGCAGGTCGGGGGCGAGCCGGCGCAGGTCGGCACGGATCCGGTCCCTCATGTCCCGGCCCCGGGTGCGGGTCAGGGCGCCGAGGTCGAGATCGACGTCGACATGGGCGGCGGCACAGGCCCCGGCCCAGTCCCCGGCGTTCCGGCGGGCGGTCGCGGTCTCGATCATGGCGGGCGGCACGGCGAACTCGCGCACGCGCTGCCAACGGGAGAGGCGGGTGTCCTCGTTCGCGGTATGAGTGCCCATCAGCACTCACCTTGCGCGGACGGGACCCCCGATCTGTCATCGGAGTGAGTGGTCATCGCAGGGAGCGTACGGCGCGCCCGCCGTGGTCCGCCACGCAATTACGGCCCCGGCCCGCACGTGACGCGGATCACCTTGATCAGGTGCAGCGTTCTGCGGGTCCCAGAGTCTTTTCCCAGGTGTAGGCAGCCGGGGAGAGCGGGGACCGTGGGAATGGAGCAGGCTCGGGCCGGTGAGTACGACGAGTTCGTGGCGGCCCGTTGGTCGGGGTTGTGCCATCTTGCCCGTCTGCTCACCGGTGGCGATCGGCATCGGGCCGAGGACTTGTTGCAGGAGTCCCTGGTCAAGTTGTGGTTCGTCTGGCCGAAGATCGCCGACGAGGCGCCGGAGGCGTACGTCCGCAAGGTCCTCGCCCGCGCGGCCGCCCGCTCGGCCCGGCGGCGCTGGTGGGGCGAGCGTCCCGTGGAGGAGCTGCCGGAGGTCGCGGCGGCCGGCGACATGTCGGCGATCGTCGCCGAGCGGTCGCGCCTGGAGGCGGCACTCGCCCTGCTGACCCCGCGCCAGCGGGCCGCGGTCGTCCTGCGCTACTACCAGGACCTGCCCGACCGGCAGGTCGCGGAGGTGCTGGGGTGCCCGGTGGGCACCGCCCGGTCGCACGCGGCGCGCGGTGTGGCCCGGCTGCGTGAGCTGTTGTCCGACGCCATCGAGCCGGTGAGGTGAGGGAGAAGCCATGGATCACTTCGAGCGGCAGTTGACGCAGTTGATGCACGACGACCGGGAGTCGACGGCTTTCGAGCCCCGGCACCGGGACCGGCTGCGGGCCGGTGTGCTGGCGCGGCGGCGCGTCCGGGCGGCACAGCGGGCGGCCGGCGGTGTTCTCGCGGTGGCGGGACTGGGCCTCGGTCTCCTCCTGTGGCCCCATTCCGACACCCGTGACGAACCCAGCGCGCCACACCCGTGGCCCGCGACCAGCCCCGGCCCGAGCACGAGTACGACCCCGGGGCCGGGCCCCTCCCCCACCGTCCCGTCCTCCGGGGCCACGACCTCGGCGCCACCGCCCACCGACACCACCGCGCCGCCCGCCACGCCGACGGCCACGAGCAGCGATTCGGCTTCCTCCTCGGCACCCCCGTCCGCGACGTCGACCCCCGACACCGGTACGACGAAGGGCACGTCGAGAGGCGCGTCCGGGAGCCCCTCCGGGGGTTCGAGCGCCACCACCTCGCCGCCGTCGGCGCCCGTGACCGAGGGGGCCGACCCGTCGGGCGGCGCGTCGGCAGCGGCCGGCTCGGCCGGCTCGGCCGGCTAGCGAGCGGTTCCCCCGCCACCCCCCCCATCGCCGGGTGCGCCTTCGGCGCGCCTCGGGAACGAGTACGAATGCGAAAAAACGCCATGAAACCTCCGCAGGCCACGCTTCCGGCCCCGGCTCCCCAGCCGCCCCCGGCGCGGCACGACGACGAACCGGTCCTGGACCTGGCCGTCCCGGTGTTCAACGAGGAGACGGACCTCGAACCGAGCGTTCGACGGCTCCACGCCCATCTGCGGGAGTCGTTCCCGTACCCCTTCCGGATCACCGTCGCCGACAACGCCAGCACCGACACCACTCCCCTCATCGCCGCCCGGCTGGCCGACGAACTGCCCGAGGTGGAGTGGATACGGCTGGCCGAGAAGGGGCGCGGCCGGGCGCTGCGGGCCGCCTGGTCCAGATCGTCGGCGCCCGTCGTCGCCTATCTCGACGTGGACCTGTCGACCGGGCTCACGGCGCTGCTGCCGCTCGTCGCCCCGCTGCTCTCGGGCCACTCCGACCTCGCCATCGGCACCCGGCTGGCGCCCGGCTCCCGGGTGGTGCGCGGCCCCAGACGGGAGATCGTCTCCCGCTGCTACAACATCCTGCTGCGCTGCACCCTCTCGGTGGGTTTCTCGGACGCGCAGTGCGGGTTCAAGGCCGTACGACGGGAGGCCGCCGGACAACTGCTGCCGCTGGTGCGGGACTCCGAGTGGTTCTTCGACACCGAGTTGCTGGTGGTCGCGGAGCGGGCCGGGCTGCGGATCCACGAAGTGCCGGTCGACTGGGTGGACGACCCGGACAGCCGGGTCGCGCTCGTCTCCACGGCCCTCGCCGACCTGCGCGGCATCGCGCGGCTCGGACGGGCGCTGGCCCGGGGCGTGCTGCCGCGGCGACCGGGTAGGTCGGCGGTTCCGGCGGCCGTCATGGCTCTCACGCATCTCCTGCTGTACGCGGCACTGCGCCCGGCCGCCGCCGCGCAGGTGGCCAACGTGCTTGCCCTGCTCGCCTGTTGGGTGGCCGGGCAGACGGTCTTCGGTCTGCTTCCGCTGCCCGCCCTGGCCACCCGGCTGGCCCTCACCGCCGGTTCGCTCGCCGCCCTGCGGCACACGGTGCCCGGCGCCGGGCTCCGCGCCGAACTCGCCGTACTGGCCGCCGCCCGGCTCTCCCTCGTACTGGCGCGGTCGGCGTCCGGGCGGAACCGGACGGAGTCCGCGGCCTGATGACCACACCCTTGAGGATCACACTCCCGGCCGCGCTGCCGGCCGTCCCCGAGTCCGGGCCTCCGCAGGCGCCCGGCTTCCGGCGGCGCGTCCGCCGCTACGTCCCGGCCCTCGCGATGTACGGCGTCCTGAAGCTGATCGGCTTCGGCTCCTTCATGTATCTGCTGGACTCGGCCGGGGACTTCCGCAAGAAGCATCCGCGCTTCGGGGGCGGCGCGCACACCTGGGACGTGCTGGGCACCTGGGACGGCTGGTGGTACCAGCAGATCGCGCTGCACGGCTACCACCCGCAACTGGTTCCGGTACCCGGCGCCACCGGCATGATCGACCTGCAGGGCAATTCGGCCGCGTTCTTCCCGCTCTACCCGGCGCTGATGCGGCTGGCGATGGAGGTCACGGGGCTCGGTCCGTTCGGTGCCGGGCTGCTGGTGTCGGTCGTGGCCTCGTTCGCGGCGGCGCTGGGCGTCTTCGCCGTCGCCGCCTGGTTCGCGGGCCGGCGGGCGGGGCTGGCGGCGGCCGGGCTGTGGGCCGTGTGGCCGGGCTCCGGCGTGGAGTGGGCGGTGTACTCCGACTCGCTGTACGTGGCCCTCGCCGCCTGGGCCCTGTACGCCGTGCTGACCCGCCGCTGGCTCACCGCCGGTGTACTGACCTTCGCGGCCGGTCTCAACCGCCCCACCGCCGGCGCGTTGATCGCCGCGCTGGCCCTGGCCGCGCTGCTCGCGCTGCGCCGCCGCGAGGACGGTGTCGCGCGTCCGCTGACCGCCATGCTCGTGGCCCCGCTGGGCCTGCTCGGCTATCTGGGCTGGGTGGGCCACCGCATGGGTGACTACGGCGGCTACTTCAAGCTCCAGTCGGGCGCGTGGGGGCACGAGTTCGACTACGGCAGGCAGACCCTGGACGTCCTGACGTCCGTCCCCGTGGGCCACTTCTCGTATCTCTTCGCGCTCCCCTTCGCGGACGTCATCGGGGTCGGTGTCGTCCTGCTGGACCTGGCGCTGCTGCCGCTGCTGTTCCGGCTGCGGCCGCCGGCGGTGCTGGTCGTCCACACGGTGCTCACCCTGGCCCTGGTGCTGGGCAGCCAGCAGTACTTCGCGAACGTCTCCCGCTATCTGCTGCCGGCGTTCCCGCTGTTCGTCCCCCTGGCGGTCGCACTGCGCCGTGTCAGCCTGCCCTACCAGTGCGTCCTGCTGGGCATCGCAGCACTGGCCTCCGGCTCGTACGCGGGCTATGCACTGTTCGAACTCGGGGTGCCCTAGCCGGACTTGGGCACCCCGGCGGTCAGCTCTTCTTGACTGCCACTCCGCAGTAGAAGCCGAGCTCCTCGGATCCGGCCGGCGGGGTGGCGTCCGGGCGCCAGAACGGCACCTGGAGCACGCCCGGTTCGACCAGGTCGAACCCCTCGAAGAACCGCTCGACCCGGTCCCGGGAGCGCAGGTTCATGGTGGCGGTCGCGTTGTTGTAGACGGCCTGGGCCTCGGTGCGGTCGCCGACGAAGTCGCTCGTCGCGTGCGAGAGCACCAGGAAGCTGCCGTCCGGGAGCGCGTCGCGCAGGGTGGCCACGATCCGCTCGGGCTCGTCCGTGTCGGGGATGAAGTGGAGGATGGCGACGAGGAACAGCGCGACCGGCCGGCCGAAGTCGATGACGCGGCGGACCTCGGGATGGTCCAGGATCGACTGCGGATCGCGCAGGTCGGCGAGAATGATGCTGGTCGTGCCCGCCCGGTTGAGCAGCGCGTCCGCGTGCGCCTTCACGATCGGGTCGTTGTCGACGTACGCGACGCGCACGTCCGGCGCCACGGCCTGGGCGACCTCGTGCACGTTCGGCGAGGTGGGCAGCCCGGTGCCGACGTCGAGGATCTGGCGGACGCCGTTCTCGACGACGAATCGGACCGCGCGGTGCAGGAACGCACGGTTGGCCTTCACGGAGGCGTACACCTCGGGCGCGAGGGTGCCGAGCTGGTCGCCGGCCTTGCGGTCCACCTCGTAGTTGTCCTTGCCACCCAGCAGGTAGTCGTAGATCCGCGCGGGATGCGGCTTGCTGGTGTCGATCTCCACGGACCCGGTGCCGTCCTGCGTCACGTGCACTCCCATCTCGACGACCGCTCCGGCACCCCTTGGCACACCGACGGCCGGCGACAACTTTACAGATCAACTTCCGTGCCCGCGCACCGAGTTCCCCGGGCGAGAAGGACGTGCCGGCGGCCGGTGTCGCCCGTCCGGGACCGCCTTGGCTACCATCTGGTCCAGGTGTCCGGGCAGGTGGCCCGGTTTGGTTGGGGGTTTCACATGGTTACCGGTCGTGTGGTGCGGTTCGACAGCTCGCGCGGGTACGGGTTCGTCGCCCCGGACGGTGGCGGAGAGGACGTCTTCCTGCATGTGAACGACATGCAGATGTCGGAGTCGTACGTCCGCCCCGGTGTCGCGGTGGAGTTCGAGATCGAGAGCGGTGAGCGCGGCCCGAAGGCGTCCGGCGTCCGGCTCGCCCGGGGCGCCGACGTACGGACGCTCGGCCCGGACGACGACTCGCTGTGCGACCTGCTCAGCGCGGACGAGTTCACCCGCGAGGTCACCGAGACGCTGCTGGCGTCGGCGCCCACGCTCACCGCCGAGGAGATCGTGCGGGTCCGGGGCGCACTGGCCCAGTTCGCGAAGAACCACGGGTGGATCGAGGGCTGACCCGACCGCCGCGGGCGGCCGTTCCGATCGCGTGATGCGATCGCAACGGCCGCCCGTCTGCCGTCAGGACGGCGTGGCGAGGCAGGGCTGCCCCGCGCCCGAGACGATGAACACGGCCCAGGCACAGGGCCGTTGCGCGACCACCGAAACCCAGATGTGACGAGGGCCACACCTCGATCCTCGAACTTTGGCGCGCTCCGTGCATCTGGTCCGCGTCGGTTCACCGAACGGTCGCGGAGCAACGGAGCAACCCCCTCCGAGGCCGTCCAATCCATTCAGCAAGGAACACTCAATGGGTTTTGTGGCTTATCTGCGCGGCTTCGTCCCCTGGATCGTCGCCGGTGTCGTGTCGGGCTTCGTCGACTGGCGCTGGGGTGCGGTCAGCGGTGTCGTCTCGGGTCTGCTGCTCCTGCTCCAGGACCGCCGTCGGGGCGTCGACCTCGACGCGCTGGTCCTGGAGGCCAGCACCGTCGTGTACTTCGTCGTGATCGGCGCCGTCTCCGTCGCGGACCCGGAGTCGTCCCTCCAGCACCACTCCGACGTCGTCTCGTTCGTCTGGCTGGCCGCCACCGCCTGGGGCTCGCTGGCGATCCGCCGCCCCTTCACGCTGGGCATCGCCGAGCGCCAGACCCCACGAAGGAGCAAGGACATCATGAGCACCGTCCCCGAAGCACAGAACGTCGTCCTCGTCCACGGCGGATTCGTCGACGGATCGGGCTGGAAGGGCGTGTACGACGTGCAGCGCGCCGACGGCTACCGCGTGACCGTCGTGCAGAACCCCACGCTCTCGCTGGCCGGCGACGTCGCCGCGACCAGGATGGCCCTCGACGCGCAGGACGGCCCGACCGTGCTGGTCGGCCACTCCTACGGTGGCGCGGTGATCTCCGAGGCGGGCAACCACGACAACGTGAGCGCGCTCGTGTACATCGCGGCGTTCGCGCCCGACAAGGACGAGTCCGTGAACACCCTGATCGCCGACCCCGCGCCCGGCGCTCCGGTGCCGCCGATCCTGCCCCCGCGGGAGGGGTTCCTCTTCCTGGACCGGGAGAAGTTCGGCGCGTCCTTCGCCGGGGACCTGCCGGACGAGGAGGCCCGGTTCCTGGCCGACTCCCAGGTGCCGTGGGGTCTGGACGCCCTCGGCGGGACGGTCACCCAGCCCGCGTGGCGCACCAGGCCCAGCTTCTACCTGGTCGCCACCGACGACCGTATGATCCCGCCGCCGGTCCAGCGCACCATGGCCGAGCGGGCCGGCGCGACGGTGACCGAGACCGGCGGCAGCCACGCCGTCTACGTCTCCAAGCCGGCCGAGGTGGCCGCCCTCATCCGGCGGGCCGCCGGCGCGGCCACCGCCTGACCGTCCGGGCGCTCCGCAGGCGGTCGCGGAACCGACCACCGCGACCGCCCCGGCGTGATCCGGAACGCGTCCCGAGCCTCCGTGGCGGCCCCGGCAGGGCGGCTTCGCCGTCACCGGGCACCGAATCGTCCGGACGGACCTCGTGGCCGTCTGCGACGCACACCTCGCCCGTCCCGGCGGTGTGCGATACCGCCGGGACGGGACGAGGGTACGGCGCGCGACTCCGCATCCTGTCCCGCACGCCGGGCAGCACCGATGTGCGCCGGTGCGACATCGGTCCCCGCCCCGTCAGCCACACCGGTGGGGGAACCGTCGTACGCCGTTCCGGCCGGTTTCCACGGCAGCCGACGGCCGGGGTTCACCGGCGCGGCCTGGAAGGTAGTTCCTTCGGACATGGTGTTTCTCGAGGACGCGGCGCTCACGCGGGCCGCGCAGGCGGGTGAGGTGACCGCCCTCGGTCTGCTGCTCGAACGCCGCCGCGCGGGCATGCGTGCGGTGGCGCTGAGCATTCTGGGCCCGGGACCGGACGCCGACGACGTGCTGCAGGACGCGGCCCTGACCGCGCTGCGGCGGATCGGCGACGTCCGCGATCCGGGGGCGGTGGGCGCCTGGCCTCCGCCGGGCACGAGCGCGCGGCACTGGGCCGCGAGCAGGCCAGGGAGACGAGCCGCTGGATCGAGGAGCTGCTCGGCCCCGAGCGCCTCGCCACGCTGACCCTGCGGATGAGCACCCTCGCGGAGGAGACCAACTCGTAGCCGTCCCCGGTCTGCTGTCGGACCGCCGGGATCGCCGTCATGTTCAAGTCGTCGTGATGCGCTCAGCGCACCGGCGAGTCGACGCGCTGAAGGATGCGCTCGGCGTCCTGGCCGAGCCGGCGGAGCCGTTCGGGAGACAGGTTGTCCACGACGAGGTGACGGACGTTTGCCACATGCGCGGGCGCGGCCGACTCCAGTTTCCGCATGCCCTCGGGCAGCAGGATGGCGTTGGTGAACCGCCCGTCGGCCGGGTCCGGTTCACGCCGGACGTAACCGCGCTTCTCCAACCGCTTCACCAGGTGCGACAACCGGGACAGCGACGAGTTGGTCTCCTCCGCGAGGGTGCTCATCCGCAGGGTCCACTCGGGCGCCTCGGCCAGCATGGCCATGGCCATGTACTCGACCATGCTGAGGTCCGCGTCCCGCTGCAACTGGGCGTCCAGGGCCCAGGGAAGCCGGGTGATCAGCCGTACCACCGACATCCATGAGGCCAGTTCGGCCGGCATGAGCCACAGGTCGGCATGCTCGTCGGCCGGCCGCGATGTGTCGGGGGTGGTCATTTCGGGAGCGTACCAGCCGGGACACGGTGGGCGGCGGGCCGGAACCGCTGGTCCGGGCACCGGGTCGCGTGCCGCCCGGTCCCCCTCGGATCACTTGTCCCTTCATGTGATCCGCCCCGGGTGGTTCGTCAGTCCGGCCGGTGTCGCGGTCCGGGCCGGCGAGGCGGGCCGTTGGGAACTGTCCGGCTCTGTCCAGCGCGGCGCCCGCTTCGTCGAGGGGCGGTTGGTAGACCTGGAAGACATGCGGCACCCCGGGCGTGATGTCGAGGGTGACCTCGACGTCGTCGGCGGCGGCCCGCTGCGCGAGGCGGACGTCGTCGAGAAGGACCTCGTGCGACCCGGCCTGGATGATCAGCGACGGGCACCCCGCCCAGCTCGGCCGCGGTCACGGTCACCTCGGCGGGGAGCGGTTGCGCCGAGGTCGACTCGCGCAGCAGACGACGTTGTTCACTGACGCCGCTGTCGACGGGGAAGGCCGACTGAGGCGGGATCGCGTCGAGTCTCTCGCGCTGCTCGGCGTTCACGGAGGATCTCCCTTCGGTCGGGCTCGAACGCCGGGAATGCCGTCGGCAGGGTGGGGCCGAGGCGGCCGTCGACCCGGATCCGGTACAGAACCCGGTCATCACCCATGACCTCATCGCGGGAAGCCGTCAGGTTACCCGGCGTCACCGGGATCCGGTGATCGTACGGCGGTCGGACGGGACCGGTGCGTGCGTACGACGGCCGAGCCGGACGTGTAGCGTGCGTACGGCGCTCGGACCCGGCCGGTGGACAGCGGCCGCTGCTCACGGCCGCGCTGCACCGTCGCGGAGCGGTCGCCGGAAGGCCTCGATCGGTCCGGCCGGCGCCTGCCGCCCGGCTCACCGCCGGCCGAGGCCGGACGGCGGCACGATCTCCGTCTTGAGGATCTTGCCGGTGGGCCCCTTGGGCAGGGAGTCCGCGATCCACACCTTCCGCGGGTATTTGTAGGCGGCGACCTGGCCCTTGACGTACTCGCGGAGTTCCTCGGCCGTCGTCCGGGCCCCCGGCCGGAGCACCACCGCCGCGCCGACCTCCTCGCCGAGATCGGGGTCGGGAATGCCGATGACCGCGGCGTCGGCCACCGCCGGGTGCTCGTACAGCACTTCCTCGACCTCGCGGGGGTACACGTTGTACCCGCCCCGGATGATCACGTCCTTCTTCCGTCCGACGATCCAGAGGTAGCCGTCCCGGTCCAGCCGGCCGAGGTCGCCGGTGTGGAACCAGCCGTCCCGGATGGCGGCGGCGGTCTCCTCGGGGCGCTTCCAGTAGCGCTTCATCACGTTGTGCCCGCGGACCGTGATCTCGCCGGTCTCCCCCTGCGGCACCTCCGCGCCGTTGTCGACCAGCCGCACCTGGACACCGGGGATCGGGGTGCCGACCGAACCGGGCCTGGGCCCGGCCTGCAGGGTGTTGACCGAGACGACGGGCGAGGTCTCCGAGAGTCCGTAGCCTTCGAGTACGGCGCAGCCGAACGCGGTCCGGAAGTCCTGCTGCACCTGGACCGGCATCGCCGCGCCGCCGGCGAGGCACGCGCGCAGCCGGGAGACGTCGTAGGCCTCCTTGCCGGGCTGGCGCACGAGCCTGCTGTACACCGTCGGCACTCCGGCGAAGACGGTCACCCCGTGTTTCTCGACGACGGCGAGCGCCTTGGCCGCGTCGAAGCGCGGCAGCAGTGTGAGGCACGCGCCGGAGGTCACGGCGGCGTTGAGGGTGCAGGTCTGCCCGAAGGCGTGGAACAGGGGCAGTCCGCCGAAGATCACGTCGTCGGGGGTGAGCCGGAACACTTCGGTGGCCGCGATGTGGCAGTTCTGGGCGAGGTTGGCGTGGGTCAGTTCGGCGCCCTTGGGCCGACCGGTGGTACCCGAGGTGTAGAGCACGACCGCGGTGTCGTCCGGCCGGCGCACCGTCGGTTCGTCCAACGGCGTTGCGGGCTTCAGCAGTTCGTCGAAGGCGCCGGGACCGACGACGACCGCCTCCGCGTCCGCCCGCCGTGCGCCTTCGTGTGCCTCGTCGGCGAAGTCGTGCCAGGCGAACAGCAGCCGGGCCCCCGAGTCGTCGAGGTAGTAGTCGATCTCGCGGGCCTTCAGCAGGGGGTTCATCGGGACGACGACGCCACCGGCCCGGAGGGCGCCGTAGTACACGAGGGCGAACTCCGGCACGTTGGGCAGCATGAGCGCGACCCGGTCGCCGGGCCGCACACCGCGCTCCCGGAGCAGTCCCGCCGTGCGGGCGCTGAGCTCGTCGAGCTGCCGGTAGGAGACGGCGGCGTCCCCCAGGCGGAGCGCGAGGCGGTCCGGATACGTCCGGGCGCTGCTCCCCAGGTGGGATGCGAGGTTCATGTCGGCTCCTTTCCGTCGTGCCCGGGTAAGAGGCTAGGCCTGGACCGCGGAACGGCCACTGGACGCTCAATACGACCTTCCCCCGGGAATTGGTGCCACCGGACCAAAGCACAGGGATTGCGGGGCACACTGTAGGATTCCCCCTATGGCTGCGGAGCGTCCCGATGCCGTGAAGCAACTTTCCGTGGTCGCGGAGAACGTAGGGTCACGCCTCCCGGACGTCAGCCGTGACATCGGTGAGTATGTTCTTGCCGAGATCCCAGAGCTGCGGGGCGACTCGACCGTCGTGAAAATCCTGCAGGCCAGCATCGCGGAAAACGTCGCCACATTGCTGCACGTATTCGAGAACGACATTCCGCTGGAGAAGATCGAGGGGCCGGCGGCGGCTCTGGAATACGCCAGGAGGCTGGCTCAGCGGGGTATCCCCCTCAGCGCGATGGTCAGGGCCTACCGGCTGGGGCACTGGCGTTTTCTGCAGTGGTGTCTGGACGAGCTCAACCGCGAGAACGCCGACGACGACCTGCACACCGCGACCAGTCGGCGCATGCTGAGGGTGAGCTTCGGTTACATCGACCGGGTCACCGAGCACGCCATCCTGGTCTACCAGCACGAACGCGACAACTGGCTGCTCAGCCAGACCGCGGCGCGTGCCGCGCGGGTGCGGGACGTGCTCGCCGAGGACGATGTCGACCTCAACCGGGTCGAGCCGTCGCTCGGTTACCGTCTGCGTCAGCACCACCTGGGGCTGGTGGCCTGGTTGCCCACGCTGACGGACGGAGGCGAGGGAATCGCCCGGCTGCACCGGATCGCGGACGAGCTGGCCCATCGCATCTCCTGCTCCGCGAGGCCTCTTTTCGTTCCCCGGGACGCGATTCTGTCCTGGATCTGGCTGCCGCTCGGCTCACACACCGACGCGCCCCTGGAACAACTGTCGAACGCCCTTGAGAACAGCGATTCCTCGGTACATGTGTGCGCCGGGGACGTGGGGTACGGAATCGAGGGATTCCGCTCCAGTCACCGGCAGGCACTGCGCACACAGGAACTCGCCGCGGCGGCGGATCCCGTTCCCCGATTCACCGACTTCTCCACTGTCGCCCCCATAGCCCTGATGGCCACGAACATCGACGACATGCGGTCGTGGGTCTGGAGCGCCCTGGGTCCGCTGGCGGTCGACGACGAGAACAGCGCGCGGCTGCGGGAGACGGCCCTGACATTCCTCGACCACGGCTGCAGTTACACCGCGACCGCCAGCGCCCAGATCCTGCACAAGAACACCGTCCAATACCGCATCCGGAAAGCCGAGGAGATCATGGGCCGCCCGGTCCAGGCAGGCCACACCGATCTCGAGATAGCGCTGCGGGCCGTCCGGTACCTCGGCTCGACCCTCCTGCGCACCGAGCCGGCCTGACGCCGTCAGTTGCCCTGCCAGTGTGGCTGGCGGTGCTCCGCGAAGGCGTGGGCGCCCTCCTGGGCGTCGTGGGACGCCAGTACCGGTTCGGCGATCCGGTCCTGGTCGGTGAAGGCGTCCTGGTCGCTGAAGGCCCGCCGCTCGTTGAGGACACGCTTCACGGCCTCGACGGCCAGGGGTGCGTTGAGCGCGATGCTGCTGGCCAGTTCCAGGGCCCTCGTCAGCGCCTGACCCGGTTCCGTCAGCTCGTTGACCAGGCCGAACCGTTCGGCGCGCTCGGCGGGCAGCTTCCCGCCGGTGAGGAGGAGTTCGAGCGCGATGTTGTGCGGGATGCGTTCCGGCAGCCGTACCATGCCGCCTTCGGGCGGCACGATGCCGTAGCGGACCTCGGTCTGCCCGAAGGTGGCGTCGCGTGCAGCCACGATCATGTCGCAGGCGAGCGCCATCTCGGTGCCGCCGCCCAGCGCGTAGCCCTCGACGGCCGCGATGAGCGGGGTCGTGATCCGGGCGCGGGTGATACCGGCGAAGCCCCGTGCGCCGACGATCGGCTTGTCCCCGGCCGCGAAGGCCTTCAGGTCCATGCCGGCGCTGAAGACGCCGCCGGCACCGGTGAGGATGCCGACCCTGAGGTCGTCACGGGCCTCCAGTGTGTCGATGGCGGCCGCGAGGGCCCGTGCGGTGGCCCCGTCTATGGCGTTGCGGGCGGCAGGCCGGTCGATGGTGATGACGAAGATGCCGTCGATCTCCTCGGTCCGTACCGTCGGTGTGTTCATGCCCGTGGTCATGACGTGTTTCCCTTCACTGTGGCTTCGGACGACTTCAGGCGACGGCGCCGGCGCTGCGCAGTTCCTCGACCCCGGCGGCGTCGAACCCGAGGTCACGGAGCACGGCCTCGGTGTGTTCGCCCAGGTCGGGGGCGGGGCGCGGGGGAACCTTCGACTCCTGGTCGAGCCGCACGGGGCTGTCGATCGTCAGGTGCGGCTCCGCGCTGCCGTCGTCGATCGGCACGAGGATCTTGTTGGCCACGAGCTGGGGGTCGTGGGCGAACTCCTCGATCGTCTGAGCGACTCCGTAGGTGAGGCCCGCGGCGTCGAGCACCTGACGCCACTCGGCCAGCGGACGGGCCGCGAAGGTCTTGTCCAGCAGACCGGCGATCTCCGCGGCATGGGCACGGCGGCTCTGCGAGTCGGCGTAGCGCGGGTTCTGGGCGGCCTCGGGGTGGCCGATGGCCTCAAGGAACAGCGGGACCTGCTTGTCCTCGTTGGCGAAGGCCAGCAGCAGCCAGCGGTCGTCCGCGGTGCGGTAGGTGTTGGCCAGTGCGTTCGGCGGATCGGTCCGGTCGGCCGGGCGGGGCGCCTTGCCCCCGACCAGCACGGCCTGCAGCCACATGCCCGCCGCCCAGGCGCCCTCCGCCACCAGTGACGCGGTCACGCATGAGCCTTCGCCGGTCTTCTCCCGCCGGTACAGCGCGGTCATGATCCCGGCGAACAGGGTGATCGCCGTCGGGTGGTCGCCCGAACCGAACGCGTTGATCGCCGGCGGCGCGTCGTGCTGGCGTGTCACGTCCATCAGGCCGCTGCGGGCCCAGAAGGCGGTCACGTCGAACCCGGGCAGGTTCGCGTCCGGTCCCTCCTCGCCGAAGCCGGTGACATCGGCGTAGACCAGCCGGGGGTTGAGGGCGGCCAGGTCGTCGTAGTCCAGGCCCAGCTTGGCGCGGGTGCGCGGCGGGAAGTTGGTCACCAGCACGTCCGCCCAGGTCACCAGTCGTTCGACCACGGTGCGGGCGCCGGGCGACTTCAGGTTGAGTGCGATGCTGCGCTTGTTGCGGTTGTCCAGCTGCCAGGGGTAGTTGACCCCCTCGACCCGGGGGTTCGGTGGCATGCGGCTGAGCGAACGGTAGGCGTCGCCCACGCCCGGTGGTTCCACCTTGACGACGTCGGCGCCGAAGTCACCGAGGACGGTGGCCGCGGCGGGGCCCGCGATGAAGCTCGCGAGATCGACGACGTGCAGTCCCTGCAGGAGGGGCGTGTTGCTCATGACGGCTCCTCGTCCTGCGGTCAGTGCTGGCTGGGCGCCATGGGCACGAAGGCGTTGAAGCCGGTGATGTCACGGCCGACGATCAGTGCCTGCACGGTGTCGGTGCCCTCGTAGGTGTCGATGGCCTCGATGTCGCAGAGGTGCCGGGCCACGTGGTAGTCGAGAACGATCCCGTTGCCGCCGAGCATGTCTCGGGCGTCGGCGAGGATGGCCCGGGCCCGTTCGGTGTAGTGCATCTTGGCGAGTGCGACCCGGGGCATCGAGTAGTCGCCCTCGTCCAGGAGCTGGCTGAGCCGGTACTGCATGCACAGCATGTCGGTGATGTCCGCGAGCATCCGGGAGAGCCGGTACTGGATGAGCTGGAAGGCGGCCAGCGGCATCCCGAACTGCCTGCGCTGCTTGGCGTGGGCCAGGGCGGTCTCGTAACCGGCGATGGCGGCGCCGAGCGACTCCCAGGCGACGCAGAACCGCGAGGCCAGCAGGACCTTCTCGGTGTCGCGGAAGGTCTGGGCGTTCGCCAGCCGGTTCTCGGCGGGCACCCGGACGTCGGTGAGGGAGATCTGAGCGTTCTGCACACAGCGCAGCGCCGTCTTGCCCTTGATGACCGTGCATTCGAACCCGGGCATGCCCTTCTCGACGACATAGCCGCCCACGTGCCCGTCGTCGCCGCGGGCCCAGATGATCGTGTAGTCGGCGAAGGAGGCGTTGCCGATCCACCTCTTGTAACCGTTGATGACGTAGGAGTCGCCGTCCTTGCGCGCGGTCGTCTCCAGCTTGACCACGTCCGAGCCGTGCGTGGGCTCGGTCAGGCCGAAGGCGCCGATCTTCTCCAGCCGTGCCATCGGCGGGAGGAAGCGCTGCTTCTGCTCCTCCGAGCCATTCACGGCGATCGACATCATGGCCAGCGCCGACTGCACGCCGGTGAACGTCGAGACGCTCAGATCGCCCCGGGCCAGTTCGAGGATCACCAGGCCGGCCGTCACATTGCTCATCCCCGGGCAGCCGTACCCCTCGATCTGGAGGCCCGCGATGTTCAGCTGCGCCAGTTTGGGCACCAGCTCGAAGGGGAACTCCGCCCGCTCCCAGTACGGGTTGATGATCGGGATGACCTCCTGGTCCATGAACTCGCGGACCTTCTTCTTGAGCGCGCGCTGTTCGTCGGTGAGCAGGTTGTCCAGAAGGAAGTAGTCCGAGAACTCCGGTCCGCCCAGAACAGGCGGCTCCACCCCGGACGAGTTCCCGTCGGGGCTCGCGACAGCGTGGTCCCGGCCGACCGCTGCGCCGTGTGTCGCCTTCATGTGCCGTTCCTTCCGATCGGGGATCCGATGGGGTCGGTACGAACGACGCTAGGAGGGTGCAGGGGCGGAGCCACTGGGCGCGGAACACCACATCGGCCGCCGATTTGGTGCCCTTGTACCAATTGGCCGGTGAGACGCTCTCCGAGCCGGCCGACACGGGGCTGCGCCGAGCGGGGTGCCCCGCAGTGCCGGGCCGGGGGCCCTGTACCGCGGCACCAAGGACACGCTCGAATCCTGGGCGCGCAGCCCGATGCGCCGGTTTCCCCGTCGGCCGAGGCTTGGCCTGTGGCCGTCGTCCCCTCCCCCGCCACCCGTGTCCGACTTCAGGAGCAGTGATCAGCCATGACATCGCACAGGCCCGTCCACCGCGTGGCGATCGTCGGGACCGGCACCATCGGTGCCAGCTGGGCGACGCACTATCTCGTCCGTGGCTTCGACGTCACGGCGACCGATCCCTCGCCCACCGCGGAAGCGGCCCTGCGGTCGTACGTGGCGGCGGCATGGGACGCGGCCGCCTCCATCGGGCTGGCTCCCGGCGCTTCGCAGGAGCGCCTGGGCTTCACCGCCGACCTGCTTCAGGCCGTCGCGAACGCCGACTTCGTGCAGGAGAACGCGCCCGAACGCCCCGAGCTGAAGGTCAGGTTGTTCGCCGACCTCGACGACGCGACACCGCCGGACTCGATCATCGCGTCGAGTTCGTCGGGCATCACGATGAGCGAGATCCAGGCCGGGTGCCGGCGCCCGGAGCGGACCGTCATCGGCCACCCCTTCAACCCGCCGCACATCGTCCCCCTGGTCGAGGTCGTCGGCGGCACGAAGACGGCCCCGGAGACGGTCCGGGACGCCATGGCGTTCTACGCGTCGATCGGGAAGAAGCCGATCCATCTGAAGAAGGAGCTGCCCGGACACGTCGCCAACCGGATCCAGGCCGCGCTGTACCGCGAGGTCGTGTACCTGGTCAAGGAGGGCGTGCTGGACGTGGCGGACTCCGATGACGCGGTGTCCTGGGGGCCCGGGCTGCGCTGGGGTGTCATGGGCCCCCATCTGCTGTGGCATCTGGGCGGCGGCGAGGGCGGCATCCAGCACTTCATGGACACCCTGATGCCGCGGATGGTCGACTTCTGGAAGGACCTGGGGACCCCCGAGTTCACGCCCGAACTCGCGGAGACGATCGTCAGCGGTGTCCTCCAGGAGGCGAACGGCCGCTCGGTCGACGAGCTGGCCGCCGGGCGCGACGCGATGCTCTCGGCCCTGCTGGACGTCCGCGCCCGGCACGACACGGCCGGCTCCGCGAGCGCCGTGACCGTGCCCCACGACCAGGAAAGGCTGTTCGTGCTGGAGGCCAGCGGCGGTGGCCGGCTCTTCTCCGTGAACTCCGACGGCTCCGACAAGAACGTCCTCGTCACCGACTGCCGGATCCCCGACGGGGTCGCCGTCGACGTCGCCGCCGGGCACGTCTACTGGACGAACATGGGGATTCCCCCGGAGAACGACGGCTCGATCGAGCGCGTGGACCTGGACGGCGGCAACCGGACGACCATCGTCCCGGACGGCGTCACGCACACCCCGAAGCAGCTCCATTTCGAGGCCACCGACCGGAAGCTGTACTGGTGCGACCGCGAGGGCATGCGTGTGATGCGCTGCGACCTCGACGGCTCCGGCGTCGAGACCCTCGTACAGACCGGGGAGGGGGACGACGACCGCCGCGACGAGACGAAGTGGTGCGTGGGCGTCGCCGTCGATCCCGTCGGCGGCCACCTCTACTGGACCCAGAAGGGCCCCAGCGACGCGGGCCTCGGCAGGATCCTGCGGGCCGGGATCGATCTGCCCGCCGGGCAGACAGCGGCCGGGCGCGACGACATCGAGGTGCTCTTCGACGGGCTGCCGGAACCGATCGACCTGGAGCTCGACCTCGACGGGCACATGCTGTACTGGACGGACCGCGGGGACCCGCCGCGGGGCAACACCGTGAACCGCTCGCCGATGGACCCACCGGGCGGACAGTGGACGTCCGAGATCCTCCTGACCCACCTGATGGAGGGCATCGGCATCGCCCTCGACCCGGACGGCCGCCACATGTACGCGACCGACCTGGGCGGCAGCGTCTACGCGGCCGGTCTCGACGGTTCGGGCCGCAAGGAGATCCTCGCCGCACAGGGCAACCTCACCGGCATCGCACGCGCGGTGCTGCCCTGAGGGTCATGAGTCGCGCGGCGCCTGCAGACGGCTCCGCAGGGCCGTGGCGATCTGTTCCGCCGCGGCGAGCTGGTCGGGCGTGAGCGCGGACACGAACAGTTCCCGTACGGCGCGCAGGTGAGGAAGGGACGCGTTCCGGAAGGCCTCGGCGCCCTCGGGTGTGAGCACCACCTCGGCGCCCCGGCTGTCGGTGACGCACTCCTCGCGCCGGAGCAGCCCGCGCCGCTCCATGCGCCCGATCTGGTGCGAGAGACGGCTGCGCTCCCAACCGACCTGGACGGCGAGTTCGGAAGAACGCAGCCGCCGCCCTTCGGCCTCGCGCAACGCGAGGAGCACGGCGTAGTCGCCCGACGACAGGGCACTCTCGCGCTGCAGACGTGAGGAGAGTTCGGAGCGGAGCGTTTCCGTGGTCTCGATGAAGTCCCGCCAGATCCGCAGTTCATCAGCGGTGGGGTAGTCCTTCCGTCGCGCTGCCATCGTGCCGCCCCCTCGTCGTAGTTGACACGTCAATCATATCGAGGCAATGATTGATGCGTCAACCAACCGTCGGCCGTGTCGTCCACGGCCGGAGGGCGCGGCAGGAGGGGCTCATGACCGCCCAGGGATTCGCACTGGGGCTCAACTCGTTCGGAGAGGTCGCGACCGGTGCCGACGGCCCACTGAGCGACGCCGAGACCGTGCGCCTGCTCGTCGAGGAGGCGAGGCTCGCGGAATCCGTGGGGCTCGACGTGTTCAGCATCGGCGAGCACTACCGCCGGGGCCACAACGACAGCGCCACCCCGGTCCTGCTCGCCGCGATCGCCACCGCGACGCGGCGCATCCGGCTCGGCACCGCGGTGACCGTGCTGAGCACGAACGACCCGGTGCGGTTGTACACCGAGTTCGCCACCCTGGACGCCGTCTCGAACGGCCGTGCCGAGCTCGTCCTCGGGCGGGCGTCGGCCACCGACTCGTTCCCGCTGTTCGGCTACGACCTCGCCGACTACGAGGAGCTCTTCGAGGAGAAGCTCGACCTGTTCATGCGTCTGCAGCGCGAGGAGACGGTGACCTGGTCGGGGCGGTTCCGGCCGCCGCTCGTGGCGCAGCAACTGCATCCCCGGATGCCGGCCGGTGGCATCCCCACCTGGATCGGCGTGGGCGGCAGCCCCAACTCCGTACTCCGCGCGGCCCGTTACGATCTGCCGCTGATGCTCGCCGTCATCGGCGGACGCCCGCAGCGCTTCGCCGGCCATGTCGAGCTCTACCACCGCGCGCTCGAACAGTTCGGGCACGCCCGGCGGCCGGTCGCCCAGCACTCCCTCGGGATCGTCGCGGACACCGACGAGGAGGCGGTCGAGACCTGGTGGACGTACTGGCAGCCGGTCGTGGCCCGGCTCGCGGCGGAACGCGGCTTCTACCAGCCGACCTGGGAGCGCTATCTGCGGGAGGTCGAGACGGGCGCGCTCTTCGTCGGATCGCCCGAGACCGTCGCCCGCAAAATCGCCGCGACCGCCCGTGATCTGCACCTCAGCCGTTTCGACCTCAAGTACGACGTCATGAACCTGCCCCGCGAGGCCCGGGCCCGCAGCATCGAGCTGCTGGGCCGCGAGGTCGCCCCGCTGGTGCGGCAACTGCTTGCGAAGGAGCCCATCCATGTCTGATCTCGTCTTCGGTCTGGACACGTTCGGCGATGTGCCGCAGGACGACTCGGGAAACCCGGTGTCCGACGCGCGGGCCATCCGGCAGGTCGTCGACGAGGCCGTGCTCGCCGAGGAGACCGGCGTCGACGCCATCGCCCTCGGGGAACACCACCGCCCGGAATTCGCGATCTCGACCCCGGAGACCGTCCTCGCCGGCATCGCCACGCGGACCGAGCGCATCCGGCTGGCCTCCGGTGTGACCGTGCTGAGCTCCGACGACCCGGTCCGGGTCTTCCAGCGCTTCGCCACGGTGGACGCGCTCTCGAACGGCCGCGCCGAGGTCATCCTCGGGCGCGGCTCCTTCACCGAGTCGTTCCCGCTCTTCGGCTACGACCTGAGCGATTACGACGTGCTGTTCGAAGAAAAGATCGAGCTGTTCGCCAAGCTGCTGGAGGAGAAGCCGGTCACCTGGAGCGGCACCAAGCGGGCGCCGCTCGACGGCGCGGACGTCTTCCCCAAGACCGAGTCGGGGCACCTGACCACCTGGGTCGGGGTCGGTGGCACACCCCAGTCCGTCATCCGCACCGCGCGCTACGGCTTCCCGCTCATGATCGCCATCATCGGCGGCTCCCCGGAGCGCTTCGCGCCGTACGTCGACCTCTACCGGCGCGCCGCCGACCAGTTCGGCACGACCGCTCATCCGGTCGGGATGCACTCGCCGGGCTTCATCGCCGACACCGACGAGGAGGCCCGCGAGCTGCACTGGCCGTACTACCGGGTCATCCGGGACCGCATCGGCGCGCAGCGGGGCTGGCCGCCGATCCGCAAGGCGGAGTACGAGGCCGAGATCGAGCACGGCTCCCTCTACATCGGCTCCCCGGAGACGGTCGCCCGCAAGATGGCCCGCGCGATCAAGGCGCTCGGCGTCGGCCGGTTCGACCTCATCTACACCAGCGGGTCACAGCCGATCAGCGGCCGGCTGCGCGCCGTCGAGCTGTACGGCACCAAGGTGATCCCGATGGTCCGCGAACTCCTCGCGGACTGACGCCATGAACGGAGAAGACATGGAGACCAGCGCCGTGCGCACCGTCGGCATCCTGGGCGCGGGGAAGGTCGGCACCGTGCTGGCACGGCTCGCGGTGGCCGCCGGCTACCGCGTCCTGATCGCCGGATCCGGCGCCCCCGACCGGATCGCCCTCACCGTCGAGGTCCTCACCCCCGGCGCCGTCCCGGTCACCGCCGAGCAGGCCGCGAGGGAGGCGGACGTCGTCGTCCTGGCGCTGCCGCTCGGCAAGTACCGCACCGTCCCCGCCGAAGCACTGCGCGGCAGGCTCGTCATCGACGCGATGAACTACTGGTGGGAGGTCGACGGCATCCGCGACGACCTCACCGACCCGCTCACCTCGTCCAGCGAGACCGTGCAGGCGTATCTGCCGGGAGCGCGTGTGATCAAGGCGTTCAACCACATGGGCTACCACGACCTGGAGGACGGGGCCCGGCCCGCGGGGACGCCGGGACGCAAGGCGATCGCGATCGCCGGCGACGATCCGGACGGCCTCGCCACCGTCGCC
The DNA here is from genome assembly GCF_044767525.1 of Streptomyces sp. NPDC101234. Lineage (NCBI taxonomy): Bacteria > Bacillati > Actinomycetota > Actinomycetes > Kitasatosporales > Streptomycetaceae > Streptomyces > Streptomyces sp. NPDC101234. Next base: position 91,110 of record NZ_JBIWOA010000031.1, read on the forward strand.
CGCCTCGTCGACGCTCTCGGCTTCGACCCCGTCCCGGCAGGTCCCCTCGCCGAGGGGGTGCGGCTGGAACCGGGCACCGAGCCCTTCGGCGCCAACACCGACGCCGGAGAACTGCGCGCGATGCTGGACCGCTTCCCCGAGTCCGACCGCGGCCGCACCGTGATCGGCGCGCGGGCGGCCGCCGGGGAGCGGGCCGAGGAGGCCGCCTGATCAGGATGCGAACGGCACCTGTGCCGACGGGACACCGGCCTTGGCGAAGGGGTGCCGCCACACCCCCTCCGCGGCCAGCCGGGGCAGCACCCCTTCCCCGAACCAGTACGCCTCCTCCAGGTGCGGATACCCGGAGAGCACGAACTCCTCGATCCCGAGCGCCGCGTATTCCCTGATCCGCGCGGCGACCTCGTCGTGCGAGCCGACCAGGGCGGTACCCGCCCCGCCCCGCCCCAGCCCGATACCGGCCCAGAGGTTGGGATGGATCTCCAGCGCGTCCCGCCGGCCGCCGTGCAGCGCGAGCATCCGCTGCTGCCCCTCGGACTCGCTCCGCCCCAGCCCCGCCTGAACGGACTCGACGGTCTCCGGATCGAACCCGTCAAGGAGCCGGTTCGCCTCGGCCCAGGCCTGCTCGGAGGTGTCGCGGGTGATGACATGCAGCCGGATCCCGAACCGCAGGGTCCGGCCCTCCTTCGCCGCCAGCCCCCGGATCCAGGCGATCTTCTCCGCGACCTGGGCCGGCGGCTCGCCCCAGGTCAGATACACGTCGACATACCGGGCCGCGACCTCCCCGGCGATCGGCGACGATCCCCCGAAGTACACCTCGGGCACCGGATCCGGCAGCCGGGCCAGCCTGGCGTCCTCGACGTGCAGGTGCTCCCCCTCCAGGTCGACGGTCCTGCCCTCCCACAACCCCCGTACGACTTCGAGGAATTCACCGGTACGGCGGTACCGCGCGTCCTTGTCGAGGAAGTCCCCGTAGGCCCGCTGCTCATGACTCTCGCCCCCGGTGACGACATTGAGCAGCAGCCGTCCCCCGCTCTGCCGCTGGAACGTGGACGCCATCTGCGCGGCGAGCGTGGGCGAGACGAAGCCCGGCCGGAAGGCGACCAGGAACTTCAGCCGCTCGGTGTGCTGACTCACCATGGCCGTGGTCAGCCAGGCGTCCTCGCACCAGGCGCCGGTGGGCGTGAGCGCCCCCACGAAACCGAGGTCCTCCGCCGCCTTGGCGATCTGGCTCAGATAGGCGACCGTCGGCGGCCGGTCCCGGCCGGAGACGGTGGCAGGGGTGCCGTGGCCGCCGCCGACGACATGGCGGCTGTCCCCGTTGGTGGGCAGGAACCAGTGGAAGGTGAGGGACACGAGGCGTTCTCCGTTCGTGAGTGTCCGTCAGAGCAGGCCGTGGCGGGGCGGCAGGGTGCCGCTGAGCACGTACCGGCCGATGTGCTGGATCTTCCAGCGGGCCGGGTCGTGCAGGGTGTGGGTGCGGGCGTCCCGCCAATGCCGGTGCAGGTTCAGGGAGTCGATGGCCGAGCGGGTGCCGGACACCTCGAACAGCGCCCCGGCGACCTCGACGGCCGCGTCGGCCGCCGTCGCCTTCGCGGCGGCCACCGCGATGGACGCCTCGGCGGCCGTCTCGGCGGTGAGATCGGCGCCGGCCGCGTCGACCTGGCGGGCGGCCTCCCGCAACAGCGCCTCGGCCGCCCGTACCCGCAGGGCGAGTTCACCGAACCGCTGGACGAGCAGCGGGTCCTCTGCGGCGGTCTCCGCCCCGCTCTCGAACCAGGGCCGGCTCCTGGTCCGTACGAACTCCGCCGCCTCCGCCAGCGCTCCCCCGGCGATCCCCACGTCGATGGCCGCGTGCAGCAACTGAGCCACCGCGCCATGGAGTTGGGGCCCCTGGAAGGTCAGGTGGTGCGGCAGCACCCGGTCTACGGGGACGCGGACACCGTCCAGCCGGACCGTCCCGCTGGCGGTGGTGCGCTGCCCCATGCCGTCCCAGTCGTCGACGACCGTGAGGCCGGGCGCGCCCCGGGGGACGTACGCCACCTGCAGGGTGTCGTCCTCGGCACGCGCCAGGATGGGGATCCAGTCGGCGAAGAGGGCGCCGGTGGAGTAGTGCTTGACCCCGTTCAGCAGGTAGGAGCCGTCGCCGAGGCGCTCCAGGCGGGTCCGGATGTCCTGGACGTGTTGCGTGCCCGCCTCGGACTGTGCGTTGCCGAACCGGCCGCCCGCGAGCAGCTCGGCGAAGAAGAACTTCCGCTGTTCCTCGGTTCCCTGACGGCGGATCACGTTCACGTACACGAAGTGGCTCTGCGGTATCTGGGCGAGGCTGCCGTCGGCCGAGCCCAGCAGCCGGAAGATCTCCGCGAGGGCCTGGGCACCGATGTCGGCGCCGCCGTGCTCGGCGGGCACGGTCACGGCGAGCAGCCCCGAGGCCGACAATCGGTCCAACTCGGCCCGGGGCAGCCTGCGTTCCGCGTCGCGTTCGGCGGCCCCGGCGCGGAACTCGTCGGCCAGGGCGGTGGCGAGGACGATGGCCTCCGTGGCGTCGGCGATGACATGTGCGGTCATCGGTTCAGCCCGCCGCGGCCAGGACGGGTGCCCGTCCGGCGAGCGCGGCCGAGAACTGGTCGACGACCGGGACGAGGGCCTCGGCGGCGGCCGGCGCGAGGGCCAGCGTGCCGTCCTCGCGCACGGTGATGTCCTTGTCGAGGGTGAACCAGCCTTGGACTATGTGCGCGGCGCCCATGGAGTTCAGGACCGGGCGCAGCGCGTAGTCGATGGCCAGGACGTGAGCGACGGAGCCGCCGGTGGCCAGCGGGAGCACGGTCTTGCCGGTGAGGGCGTACTGCGGGAGCAGGTCCAGCAGCGCCTTGAGGACACCGGAGTACGACGCCTTGTAGACCGGGGTGCCTACCACGACCCCGTCGGCGCGGGCGAACAGCTCGGTCGCCTCGACGATCGCCGGGTGCCGGAAGTCCGCGCCCAGCAACGCCTCGGCGGGGATCGTCCGGACGTCGATCGGGATCACCTCATGGCCCTGGGCGGCGAGCCGCCGGTCCAGGTGGCGCAGCAGACGGCCGGTGCGGGAGGAGGCGGAGGGGCTGCCGGAGACGGACAGGACGGTGGCCATGGAACTGCCTCTTTCTGGTGGGCCGGGCGCCCTTGCAACACGGGCGCCGGCGGGAAGGGGACGGTCAGGCGGACTCGGACTCGCTGTCGGCCGACCGGGCCTCCAGCTCCCGGACCAGGGGCAGCACCCGCCTGCCGAAGTACTCGACCTCCTCGTGGTAGTGCAGGAAACCGAGCAGGAAGAGGTCGACGCCGAGCTACTTGTAGGCGACGATGCGCTCCGCGATCTGCTCCGGGGTGCCGAACAGGCCGGTGCGGACGCCGTCGTTGTAGCCGAAATTCACCCGGCATGCGGCGCGGCGCATGCCCGGCTCGGTGAATTCAGGCGGGAAAAGGAAGGAGGAGAGAGGAGGAGAGCGCGGCGGATCGTGGAGTGGTGATCAGGCCGCGGCGCAACAGGAGGCGCTGGAGACGCGCGCGAGGTCGACGTGGCGTCGCCGCGTGAGGTCCAGTCGCATCTTCATGCCGTCGATGGTCGCAGTCGGTGTCGAGGGCCGTCAAGGAAAACCCGACCGTTCTCGTATCGCGGACCATGGGAATTCACGAACGTGTGACAGGGAAACCCTTGAACGGACCCGAATGGCCGCGCATTCTGCGGGGGTGCGGACCGAACAGCTGGAATACATAGCGGCCGTGACCCGGCTCGGCTCGCTGCGCCGGGCGGCCGACGAACTGCGCCTGTCACAGCCCGCGTTGAGCGAGACCGTACGGAACCTGGAGCGGGAGCTGGGCGTCGATCTGCTGGAGCGCAAGCGCACCGGGGCGACGATGAGCGCGGCCGGGCAGGAGCTGCTGCCGCGGATCGTCGATGTGCTGGAGGCGGTGGACCGGCTGCGGGCGGCCGCCGGTGAGCAGCACCGCATCAGCCGTATGGTGCGCGTCGGCACGGTCAACGCGGCGACCGTGCCGCTGCTCATCCCGGTGCTGCGGGACTTCCGGGCAACCCACCCGGTCACCCAGGTCGAGGTGGTCGGCGCGCAGCAGACGGAGATCCAGCGGGGGCTGGCCGAGGGCGGTTTCGACCTGGGCCTGGTGAACCGTCTCGACGGCGACGACGTGCCCGTCGGCTTCGAGGCCGCCGAACTGCTGCGCGGGCGGCCGGTGGTGTGTCTGCGACCGGACAGCCCGCTCGCCGGCCGGGCCGAGGTGTCGGCCGACGACCTGCTCACCGTGCCGCTGGTCGCCATGCGCACGGGCTATGTGATGCACCGCTATGTGCACCGGCTGCTGGCGGGCCGGGCTCCCGCCTTCTCCTACTCGACCGACGGTGCGGAGATGGGCAAGCTGATGGTCGCGGAGGGGCTCGGGGCGACGGTCCTGCCGGACTTCAGTGTGGTCGGGGACCCGCTGGAGCGCGACGGGAGGATCGTCTGCCGGCCGCTGGCCGGGGACGGCACCGAGGTGGTGCTGATGCTCCAGCGCCGGCGGTCCGAGTCGGTGCCGCAGGCCGCGCGGGACCTGCACGAGACGTTCGTACGTCGGGCACGCGACCTGGGCGGGACGGTCCCGCAGCGGCTCTGACCCTGACGTCTCACGTCCGTTGGCCGTACAGATCGTCCCGATCGTGTGGCACGGTCACGGTTCGTCCACTTCGTCCATGGCGTTTCGATACGGTTGGATCCGGATTCCGGCCTGGGCAAGGAGACTTCATGCTCTCGGACTCGATCGTCTTCGGTGCCGGTGGTTTCATCGGCCGCTCCCTGGTGGCGGAGCTGTTGCGGCGAGGCCACCGGGTGGCGGCCGCGGTACGCGGTTCCGGTGACGGGCTGACCGCGTGGCTCGACGAGCAGGGCGTGGACCGTGCCGCTCTGACGGTGCTCCGGGCCGACATCACCACCCCCGGTCTCGGCCTCCCCCAGGAGGGGCTGTCCGGCGTTCGCGACGTCTACAACACCGCCGCGCGCTTCGCCTTCGGCATCGAGGCGGCGGAGGCCCGGGCGGTCAACGTGACGGGCGCCGCGCAGGTGGTCGAGTGGGCGGCGGGGCTTCCCAAGCTGCGCCGGGTGGTCCACATCAGCGGCTATCGCATGGCCGCCGCGGACCGGCGGCCACCGGACTACCGCACACAGGGCGCGTACGAGGCGTCGAAACAGGAGGGTGACGCCGCGGTGCGGACCCGTGCCCGCGAGCTGGGGGTCCCGCTGAGCATCGCCAATCCCAGCACGGTGATCGGGCCGGGCCAGTACATCGGCCTGGCCGGCCTGGTCTCCGATCTGTGGCAGGGCCGGCTGCGGGCGCTGCCCGGCGGTCCCGGCATCTTCCTTCCGGTGGTGACCCTCGACTACTTCGTCCGGTTCCTGGCCGCCCTTCCGGGGCACCCCGAGAGCGAGGGCGGCACCTACTTCGTCCTGGACGACTCGACCCCCGAACTGCCGGCGATGGTGAGCCTGCTGGCGGAGCACATGGGGGTGCGCCCTCCTCGTCGTTCGGTTCCCGTGGGTCTGCTGCGCAGGCTGCCGCGCGCGCTCACCCGGGCGGACCCGGAGACCATGTCGTTCCTGTCGGCCGACCGCTACGACACGACGTCCACCCGCGCCCTGTCCGAGGCGCACGGACTGTCCATGGCACCCGTGGAGGCGGCTCTGCGCCAGTGGGCCGACGACCTGGTCGCCACCCGCTTCGGCCGCTCCGGCCCGTGCCGTCGCCCCTACGGCTTCCACGGCGTGGGGGGCAACCGGACCTGGGTGACGGGAGAACGCCGGCGCCCGGGTTACGTACTGCTGCACGGGCTGCTGCTGAGCGCGGACGCATGGGCCGAGGCGGCGGACCACTTGGACGCCCCCTCGCTCGCGGCCGACCTGCCCGGCCTGGGCAGGTCGGGAGCGAGGGAGCGGGCGCTCGACGACTGGCTCGCCGAGCTGCTGCGCCCCGTGGACACCCGGCCGGTGCTGGTGGCGCATTCGCTCGCCTGCGGCCCGGCCCTGCGCTACGCCGCGGCACGGCCTGACCGTCTCGCGGGCCTCGTGCTCGTCGCGCCGGCCTTCCTCCAGCGGCCGTCCGCCGCGCTGCTGCGGTCGCCGCTGGCCGTACCGCTGCTGCGCGCGACCCCCGTGCACCGCATTGCCCGTTCGCTCGGTCTGCCCGAGGGCTCCGGTCTCGACGGTCTCGCGCTGGACCTGCGACGTGCGGGGACATCGCGCCGGGTGATCGCCGCGCTGCGCGAGGCCCACGGACAGCGCACGGAACTGCGCCGTCTGCTGCGGGAGTTGCGGCTGCCCGTGGAACTCGTCGTCGGGTCGGCGGATCCCCCGGCCGAACCCGTGGACACTCCGGTCACGGTGATCGAAGGTGCGGGGCACTGCCCGCAGCTGACCCATCCGGCGTCCGTCGCCCGGCTGCTGACGTCCTGCCGGGACCGGGCCGGCGCCCGCTAGCGGCGGCCCGCCCGGCCGGCGGACCCCGGCCCTTCGACAGCCGTACCCTCGCCGGGCTCTACCGCGTGAAGGCGAGGACCACGTTGTGTCCGCCGAATCCGAAGGACGTGGACAGGGCCGCGCGGACCGGAGTCCGCCGGGGGCCGCCGGCCACCAGGTCCAGTTCGATCCCGTCCGACGCCTTGTCCAGATTGCGGACCGCCGGGATCAGGCCGTGCACCAGGGTGAGGACGGTGAAGACGGCCTCGACCGCGCCGGAGGCACCGAGGAGGTGCCCGGTGGCGGACTTGCAGGCGGTGACCGCCGGATGCGGGCCCACGGCCTCCCGTACGGCCCTGGCCTCGGTGGCATCGCCCACCGGTGTGCCGGTGGCATGGGCGTTCACATGGTCGACTTCGGCGGCGGTGAGGCCGGCGTCCCGCAACGCCGCCCCGATGGCCCGCATCTGGCCCTCCGCGGCGGGAAGCGTCACGTCGTACGCGTCGGAGGTGACACCGGCTCCCGCCATGGTCGCGTGCACCTGCGCTCCGCGCGCCCTGGCGAAGCCGGCGCGTTCCAGTACGACCATGCCGGCACCCTCGGACATCACGAACCCGTCGCGCTCCCGGTCGAAGGGCCGGGACGCCAGGTCGGGAGCCTCGTTGCGCAGGGACAGAGCACGGATCCGGGCGAACGCGCCGAGCGCCAGGGGGTGCAGACAGGCGTCCGTCCCCCCTGCTACGACCACGTCGGCGCGGCCGGACCTGATCAGCAGCGAGCCGACCGCCAGCGCCTCCGCACCGGACGCGCAGGCGCTGGCCGGGGCATGCGTGCCCGCCCGGGCTCCCAGCAGCAGGGCGACCGCCGCGGCGCTGCCGTTGGGCATCAGCATGGGCACCGTGTGCGGCGAGATGGCACGAGGGCCGCGCTGCTCGAGCCGGTCGTCCTGTTCGAGGATGGTGAGCCCGCCCCCGATACCGGTCCCCACGACCACCGCGAGCCGTTCGGGCTCGACCTCGGGCGCGCCGGCGTCCGTCCACGCTTCCCGGGCCGCCACCACCGCGGCCGCCTGACTGCGGTCGAGCCGCCGTTGCCGGATCCGGTCCAGTCGTGAGGAGGGGTCCTCGCACATGCCTCCGGCGATCCGGACGGGCAGCTGCTCGGCCCAGGGGGCGTCCAGCCGGGACACGCCGGACCGGCCGGAGAGCAGCGCCGCCCAGCTGGACGGGACATCACCGCCGAGCGGGGTGGTCGCCCCGAGGCCGGTCACCAGGACGTCGGCGCCTGCGGGTGTGCGTCGGCCGGCGTCCGGCGGGTTCGCTTCAGTGGTCGCGGGCAGCATGACGGATTCCTTCCGCGCGGTGTTCCTGTCTCTTGCCCTGCCGCGCCGGCGGGGGTTTTCCCGGTGTGTCCGACGAGGCTCGGGGGAGCCCGGCCGACACCAGCGCCATGATGGCGATCAGTAATTCCCCGGTGGTGAGAATGTCTTCAGCCCTTTTCATGCCCATTCCCGGCCCCTTCGGATGCCGACCGATTCCTTTGAGGAATCTACTCGCCGCAAACGATCCGGCGCCTCATTCTTTTTCATGAGATCCGGGCCGGTCCGGCAGACCACACAAAGGACCATTAGAACTATTAACAGCCCACCGCCGGTCCTATTTTATGCAGATAAACCAGCGACGACCTCGTAATGCGCTTGTTGCAGCGACGCTTGGACACACTGCATAGTGAGGTAGTAATGCCGCAGGGGGACGAAACGCACAGGACCTTGCATTCTTTCACCACGCTTGAAAGGGGAAGGTAATTCGTGCCGCAATACAGTGAGAGCCAGTTATTCTCGGCCACCCAGGACGTGCGTGTCCTGCGCTGGCCGGTGGAGGTGCAGGAACTGGAACAGTTACGGCTCCGGGGAACCCTCCGCCTCCTCGTGGTCGAGAACGGAGCGACTCCGCCGGTACCGAGCGACTCACGGGAGGACTGGATCCGGGCGCCCGTCAGCAGAGCCGACTTCGCCGCCCGGGTCGCGGCGCTGCGGGCCAGAGCCGGCACACACCGGATCCCCGTCCTGGACCAGGACGGACTGCTCCGCTACGGCAGCCGGATGGTCCCCGTGTCACCGACCCAGACGAACCTGCTGAAGCCGCTGGTGGAGCGGTACGGCACCCTGGTGGCCCGGCATGAGCTGATCACGCTGCTCCGCGCGCGGCGCGGCACGGCGAGCCAGAACGCCCTGGACCTGCACATCATGAGGATCCGGCGCAAGCTGGTCGCCCTCGGGCTGTGCATCCGGACCGCCAACGGACGTGGATATCTCCTCGAATCGAGCGAGTGACCGCCGCAACGGCCGGTGAAGTGAGACCTGTTGAGCGCCGTCGCGCCCAACAGGTCTCGCGCGGAGCACCGCAGGCTCACTGGAGCACCACCGGAGCGCTCGACCCGGCCCGGCCCGCTGTTCACGCCGACGCGCCGACCCATGGGCCGTACGGAGCGTGGTCACCGACCGGCCGCGGTCCGGGCTCCGGGTCGGGCGACGCCATCAGGCCCGTGCGATAGGCGTGGATGACCGCGTGCACCCGGTTGCGCAGGTTCAGCTTTTCCAGCAGCCGCTGCACATGGGACTTCACGGTGTTCTCGCTCAGCACCAGCACCGCGGAGATCTCCGTGTTGCTCAGCCCCTGGGCCAGCAGCCGAAAGACCTCCCGCTCCCGTCGGGTCAGCAGATCGAATCCCGCCGCGGCCGCCGCCGGGAGGTCATGGAATTCCGCCGACGCGGAGAACCCGCCGTCGCCTTGCACCGGAGGAATCCGCTCGTCGAAGAAGATCCGGTAACCGGCCGCCACCACATGGATCGCGGACAGCAACTGCTCCGGGGTGACACGGTGGAGCACGACTCCTTTGACCCCGGCCCGGAAGGCGCGCCGCACACACAGCCCTCCCTCATGGGCCATGAGCAGGACGCCGGGTCCTCTCGCTCCGCAGCAGGCGGACAGTTCATCGACCAGTTCCGCCGCGTCCGCGGGGCGCGGCAGGGCTCCGGCGAGCAGCAGATGCGGCCGCAGTTCACGGGCCCTTCGCACCGCACTCGCACGGTCGGACACCTCTGCGACCACCTCGATACCGCCGTCCTCGTCGAGGACGGACCGGATTCCGGTGCGGGCGATGGACCGGTCGTCCATCAGCAGGACTCGGATCGGTGAGCTCATCGCCGTCACACCAGGTCGCCCACGCACCCGGGCACGGCGGGTCCGGGGTCTGCGGACCGGCCGTCCCGGGGGCGCCGGGGTACCAGCAGGACCGCCAGTGCCCCGCAGGCGATCAGGACGACACCGGTCCACACCGCCGGAATCATGCCGTCCGTGAAGCGGTCCGCCGAGGTGAGGTCCCCATGTGCGGAGAACACCGAGGCGAGCACCGCGATACCGAGCACCCCGCCGAGTTCGCGCAGCGCGTTGACCGCCCCGGACGCCATGCCGCGGTCTTCGGCGGCGACCGCGCTCATCACCATGTTCGCGGTGGGAGAGAAGTAGAAGGTCATGCCCAGACCGCACAGGACCAGTGCGGGGACGAGCGAGGGATAGGAGACCCCGGGCGAGACACGGGCGGCGATCCACCCCAGTCCGACGGCCTGGAAGGCCAGGCCGAGCGCCACGATGGTCCGGCTGCCGGCACGGTCGGAGACCAGCCCCACCAGGGGCGCCACGAAGATGGGCACCGCGGTCCACGGCAGGATCCGCAGGCCCGCCTCCAGGGGCGTGTAGCCGAGCGGCCCCTGCAGGAACTGGGTCAGCAGGAAGACCGAGCCGAACATGCCGGCGAACATCAGCAGCCCGGCGGAGTTCATCGCGCTGAAGGTGCGGTGGCGGAACAACTTCATCGGGAACATGGGGTGTCGGGCACGCAGCTCCCACAGGACGAAGGCGACCAGCACGACCGCGCCGCCGGTCAGCGACAGCAGGACACGAGGACTGCTCCAGTGGTCCGCGTGGCCGTTGATGATGCCGAGGACGATCCCGAAGAGCCCGGCACTGGCCAGGACCGTGCCCACCAGGTCCAGCCGTGGGCTGGGGCCGTGGCTCTCGGCGAGCTTCCACCGGGAGACCGGCAGCACCACGGCGCCGATCGGCACGTTGATCCAGAAGATCCACTGCCAGCTCAGGTGCTCCACCACCGCTCCGCCCAGCAGCGGGCCCATGGCGATGGCGACGCCCTCCACGGCGCTCATCGCGCCCAGCAGCGCACCGCGCCGCCGCTCGGGTGCCGCGTCCGTGAGGATCGTCAGGTTCAGCGGCATCAGCAGCGCGGCACCCAGACCCTGCACGGCGCGTGCGGCGATCAGGGCGCCGATGCCGGGGGCCGACGCGGCCGCGGCCGAGGCGAGGACGAAGACGCCCAGCCCGACACCGAACATCCGCCGTCGGCCGAACCTGTCCCCGAGGGCCGCGCCGGTCAGCATGAGCACCGAGTAGGTGAGGGTGTAGGCGTTGACGGTCCACTCCAGTTGCTGGATGCTCCCGCCGAGATCCCCGCGGATCGACGGCAGGGCCGTGATGACCACGAGGTTGTCGAGCGACACCATGGCCACGCCCAGGCCACAGCAGAAGAAGGTCCACAGCACGTTCCGTTGCCGAACACTCATGTCCACCTCCGGTATCGGATGGCCTGCGGTGATGTGGCCGCGCGTGCCCGACCGGTCGGTCGCCGGCGGGCGCGCGGCCGGGGGCCGGAGCTTCAGCGCCCGGGGGCTCGGGACGGGCCGCCGTCCGCCGCGGCCGCCGGTGCGGGGCCCGAGCCGGAACCACGGACCAGCCGCAGGAGTTCCGGCAGCAGCGCCCCCAGTTCCACCGGCCGTCGGGCCCGGGTGCGCCACTGCTCCCCGAGCGGCCTGGCCTTCTGGTGCACGTCGAGGCGGACCGCGCGCCGCACCCGCTGTCCGGCCAGCAGCCGTACCACCATGTGGGAGCTGATCACCCCGAACGCCATGGCCGTGTAGGCGACTTGGGGAAAGCTGTAGTCGGTCCGGGCGTGATTGGCCCGGATCTCGGCCAGCATGTCGGTCGGCACGTGCCGCAACGGCACTGCCCGGCGCAGCAGTTCCCACATCTCGAGGCGGTCCGCGTCGTAGGGGCCGATGGCGCCCGCGAACGGTGCGCGGACGCGGCGGTAGTCGTAGCAGCGGACGTACTGGGTGCCCGCCATGTCCCAGCCGGTGATCAGGGGCAGCCGGCGCCGGACGGCGTGGCGGTGCAGCAGGAGTTTGGCCTGCCATCCCTCGGGCGTCGTGACGTCCACCCCGTCGATGATCACCTGGCAGGAGGCCGTCAGCTTCTCGACGGTCTGCCGGGTGACCCCCTCGGTGAAGACCTCGACCGAGGCGTGCGGGTTGATGGCCCGCACCCGGTCCCCGGCCAGCGCGGCCTTGTTCCTGTCGAGGTCGGCCATGGTCGCCGACTGCCGGTTGAGATTGTTCAGTTCGTACGTTCCGGGGTCGGCGAGGACGAATTTCTGCAGGCCGAGTCGGGTCAGCGGTTCGACGGCGGCGCCCCCGATCGACCCGCAGCCGGCCACCAGGACGGTGGCCGCGCTCAGGGCCCGCTGCTCTGCTTCGGCCACCACGCCGACGTTGCGTGCGGTCAGTTCGGCGTAGAACCCGGCTTTTGCCGTGCGCCCTTCCCTCGTCCCGGACATCGGCTCCGTGTCGCCGTTCGTCACCTGTGAGCCCCTCCCTGTGCGGGACCGGGACGGTGGCCCGATCGCCTGCTGCGTGCGGCCAGAGTGGTGATCAGGGCCTGCCAGGAGGCCAGGTCGCTCGTCCCGTCGAGGTAGGAGCGGACCACGTCGCGGAACCAGGGGATGTCGGCGGGTACCGGGGCGGCGAACGGCTTGGCCACGACCGTCTGCCGGTAGATCGGCGCCATGGGATCCGAATCGGACAGGCGGGGCGAGGTGCCCTCGACCACGTGCAGATCGAAGCCGACGAGTCGCAGATGGCGCAGTGCGACGTGCTCCTTGGCGTCGCCCAGCACGATGCTCACACCGTCGCCCAGTCCGAGCACCGCCTCCCCGATGCCGAGCATGAGGTGCCAGGGGACGCGGGCGTACTGGTCGTCCCGGGGCATGGTCTGGTCACGCAGGAAGCGCTTGAACTCGAAGGCCTGGTGGGTCCCCAGGCCGGGGCGTGCGTACCTCCCGAGCAGGTCGATGCCGTGCGCCGCTTCCGTGGGGAACGGGATACGGCACGCGGAGTCCAGGGGCAGGCTCTCCCCGTCGGCCGAGCAGGCCAGCCCCACGTATCCACGGATCTTCCCGGAACGTGTGCACAGCGTCACGGTGTGGATGTTCTCCACGGCGCCCGGGTGCGGCAGCGGTTCGTGGAAGGCGGCGGTCCGGTGGACCGCGTCGGCGGAGATCCAGTTCAGCAGGAGGTACTGGGCGAGCCGGAACCCGAGCATCCCCTTGAGGTAGCGGGAGGGGAACTGGCTGTCGCGGCCCGTGACGGTGACCAGTGCGCCGTGCGGGTCCTCGACGACGGAGAGCGGGTCGCCCCTGAGCTCCATCGGCAACCGCCGGTAGCTGAGCCGCTCGTGGAGCCGGATGAGGTCCCGTGCATAGCGCCGGGCCCGGGGGTCCCGGGTACCGGCGTGCTCCCGGGCCGGGGAGCGGCGGCGGGCGGCGCCGGCGGACTGGCCGGCCGTGCTCACCACTCGTCCATCTCGGCGTAGAGGCTCTCGGTGATGGCGAGGGCCAGGACTTCGGGGGTGCCCTCGTAGATCCGGGTGCCGAGCGCGTCCCGCATCATCTTCTCCACGCCGTACGAGCGCAGATAGCCGCGCGCGCCGAGCAGGGAGAGGGTCGTCTCGGCCACGTCGATCGCGGTGCGGTCCGCGAACAGCTTGGCCGCGGCCGGTTCGTAGACCGGCGGCGGCAACTCGTTGTCGACCTTGTCCGCCGCACGCAGGTACAGCATGCGGGCGGCGTCGACCCTGGCCGCCATCCCGGCGAGCTTGGCGGCCGTGAACTGCTGGTCCTTGAGGTACCGCCCGCCCTGCACCCGCTCGCCGCACCAGATGATCGCCTGTTCCAGGGCGCTGCGCGCCACGCCCGTGGAGATGCCGGCCACCGCGGCGCGCGCCATGTTGCTCTGCGCCATGTTGATGGCCATGCCCTCGCCCTCTCCCCCGATCATGTACTCGGCGGGCACCCGGACGTCGTGGAATTCCAGTTCGCTGCCCAGACAGGCGCGGTATCCCATCTTGTCCGCCACGGGTCCGCGGACCACGCCGGGCAGGTCGAGGGGGACGATGAAGGAGGTGAGCCCGGTCGCCCCGGGGCTGCCCTCCATGTTGGCGAACACGGAGGCGAACGCGGCGACCTTCGCGTTGGTGATGAACCGCTTGCGGCCCGTGAGCAGGTAGTGGTCGCCCTCCCGGCGTGCGGTCGTGACGTTGCGGGCGTGCCCGGCCTGGGAGGGGATGATCAGGTCGCAGCCCGCGTCCTCCTCGGTGACCGCGTTGCAGGCGAGGACCGGTTCGTCGCCCGAGAACATGGGCAGGAAGCGGGCCTGCAGACGCGGGTCGCCGGACAGCAGGATCGGCGCCTGGCCCAGCAGGGTGGCCCCGAAGACCAGTGCCGTGCCCGGGCAGACCGCGGCCACCTCCTCCAGCGCGGTGGCCACCCCCAGCATGCCTACGCCCATGCCGCCGTATTCCTTCGGGACGGCCGCGCGGGTGAGACCGATCCGGTGGCCGTGGCCGACGAGTTCCCAGTCGAAGTGCGCTGCCGGTTCCTGATCGAGGTCCTGGACGCGGGGCTTGACGACGTTCCGGGCGAACTTCTTCGCGGCGTCCCTGAACTCCTCGACCCGGTGCGGCAGTTCGTCGAAGTTCAGCGCCGTCTCGGACGCGGGTTCGGACAGAGCGGTGTTCACGTGGGATGTCACTCCTTACGCGTGGGATTCGGTGCCGGGACGGATGTCCTGCGGCGGTTCAGCCGTGGATGCCGGAGGCGGCCGCGATGTCCGGGTACCGGTCGAAAGCGGGCCGCAGCATCGGCACCAGTTCCAGCACCTTGGCGACCTTGCCGCGGATCCTGAGCCGGCCCGTGGCGATGGCGACGGGCACCATGAGCCGCCCCATCCACAGCGCGTGGGCCGTGTCGCAGGACATCCTGAGAGTGATCGCCGCGATGCCCGGCGCCTGCTCGCCGATGAGGACACCCTGCGGTGCCACGAAGATCTCGCAGTCGGGCTTCGTGTGGACGAGCCGGACGGACAGTCCGTCCTCCCTGGCCCGCACCACGAAATCCTCGTCCTCGAGCAATACGGTAAACAAACTGCCGAAGACTTTTGCAGCCATTTCACCGGATGGAAAAACAGGCATCTTTCCCCCCTTCGGTCGGTTTTCCCGCACGAGAGTTCCTACGACTGAACGATAAGGACCGCCATCCCCGAATTCCAGCGCGTCAACATAAGACCGAAGGGAAGCGGAAAGGACAGGGAAAGGAGGCGCAAGAATCGGCCGACGGGAAACAGCGGCCGGAAAGGGAATTCCCGGCTGTCGCGGTCAGGACGGCCGGGGCGGTCTGATCCAGCCCAGGGACCGTTCGACGGCCCGTAGCCAGTTGTCGTACTCCGAGTCCCGGTGGGCGGGGTCCATCGCGGGCAGCCAGCGGGCGGCCGGGTGCCAGTTGCGGCGCAGGACCTCCAGGTCCGGCCAGTAACCGGCGGCGAGCCCGGCGGCGTAGCCGGCGCCCAGGGAGACCGTCTCGGAGACCATCGGCCGTACCACGGGCACGTCGAGCACATCGGCGACGAACTGCATCAGAAGATTGTCCGCCGTCATGCCGCCGTCCACCTTCAGCTCCATCAGCGCCACCGAGGAGTCGGCGTTCATGGCGTCGACGACCTCACGTGTCTGCCAGCCCGTGGCCTCCAGGACCGCCCGGGCCAGGTGTCCGCTGGTGATGTACGAGGTCAGGCCGACGATGACGCCGCGTGCGTCGCTGCGCCAGCGGGGTGCGAACAGGCCGGAGAAGGCGGGCACGATGTAGCAGCCGCCGTTGTCCTCGACGGTCCGTGCGAGCGTCTCGATCTCCGGCGCGCTGTTGATCAGCCCCAGCCGGTCGCGGAACCACTGGACCAGTGCGCCGGTGACGGCGATCGACCCCTCCAGGGCGTAGACCGGGTCCCGGTCGCCGATCTTGTAGGCGACCGTGGTGAGCAGTCCGTGCCGGGACCGTACGACGTCGGTGCCGGTGTTGAGCAGCAGAAAGCTGCCCGTTCCGTAGGTGCACTTGGCCTCGCCCGGGGAGAAGCAGGTCTGGCCGAACAGGGCTGCCTGCTGGTCGCCGAGGGCGGCGGTGATGGGTACGCCGGGGAGCACCGCGCGGGCCTCGCCGTAGGTCTCCGCATTGGACCTGATCTCGGGGAGCATCGGACGGGGGACGCCGAAGAACGCCAGGAGTTCCTCGTCCCAGGCGAGCGTGTGGATGTTCATCAGCATGGTGCGGCTGGCGTTGGTGGCGTCGGTCATGTGCAGACCGCCGTCCGCGCCGCCGGTGAGGTTCCAGATCAGCCAGCTCTCCATCGTGCCGAACAGCACCTCGCCGTCCCGCGCGCGCTGTTCCAGGCCTTTGACGTGGTCGAAGAGCCACCGGATCCGCAGGGCCGAGAAGTAGGTGGAGGGCGGCAGACCGCAACGGTCGAGGAAGAACTCCTCTCCGGGTTGCCGTCTGAGCTCCTCGACCAGGGGCGCCGTGCGGATGTCCTGCCAGACGAGCGCCCGGCCCAGCGGGGTGCCGGTACGCGGGTCCCAGAGCACCGTCGTCTCCCGCTGGTTGGCCAGGCCGATGGCGGCGACCTGTCCCGCGTCGACGGCCGCACCGGCTCCGGACAGGGCCTCGGTCACGACGCGCCGCAGGTTCTGCCAGATCTCGACGGCGTCGTGTTCGACCCAGCCGGGCCTGGGGAAGTGCTGCTGGTGCTCCCGCTGTGCGACGGACACCAGCCGCCCGCCCCGGTCGAACAGGATGCATCGCGTGGAATTGGTGCCCTGATCGATGGACATCACATACCGTTCCACCATGATCGGGTCCGCCTTCCGATGGGTCGCGAAGTGAGCGCGGGGGCCGGGGGCCGGGGGTCGGGGCATTTACCAACGGGCGGCGCCCAGGTCTCGGGAGATCGCCCGTGCGGCCTCGCGGATCAGGGTGATCAGGGTGGGCCGGGGCCGGCCCTGGCTGTCGCAGACCCGCTCGACCGGCCCGGACAGCCCGATGGCACCGACGACGAGGCCGCCATGTCCTCGGATCGGCACCGCGAGGCCGGCCTCGCCCATGCTCATCTCCTGCACCTCGGTGGCCCAGCCCTGTTCCCGCACCTCGGCGAGCGCCCGGGTGAGCTGCTCGCGGGTGACCAGGGTGTGCCGGGTGTACTCGTCGAGGCCCGCTTCCAGCGCGGGCTCCAGCGGCGCGGTCCCGTAGGCGAGCAGCACCTTGCCCAGAGAGGAGGCGTGCAGGGGCAGCAGCGAACCCACGTCCAGGGTCTGGAGGGAGTCGTCCGGCCGGAACACGTGGTGGACGACCAGCACCATGCCTTCCAGGGGGGTGCCCAGGCGCACCGCCTCCCCGCTGCGGGCGGCCAGGGCGTCGGCCCAGTTGATGGACCGGGACCGCAGTTCGTTGACGTCGAGATAGCTCGTGCCGAGATGCAGCAAGGCGGCTCCGAGCTGGTACTTCCCGGTGGTCGCGTCCTGCTCCACGAAATCCACGTGCTGGAGCGTGCGCAGAATGCCGTGGGCCGTTCCCTTGGCCAGCCCGAGGGAGGCCGCCACCTCTCCGAGCCCGAGTCGGCGAGGCCCACCGGCGAGCAGGCGCAGAATCGCGGCCGCCCGTTCGATCGACTGGACCGGACCGGCCATGAAGCGAGCTTATTACCGCCAGGGACGGTTCGCCGTGCGAGGTGAACGGTGGGGCACATGGAGCGGGACAGCGGCGTTCGGTAATGCCGACCTACGTTCATTGACCGACCCGATACGGCTCCTTAGCGTGCTATGTGGTCCGGCAATGCGCCGCGGCACATGATGCGGGGCCGATAACGCTCACCCCTGGAGACACGAGATGACGGTAGAGCTCAACACCCTGGTGCGGGAGGCATACGAACACGTCTTCCCGATGCCACCCGTTGCCGGTGCCGTCTCGGACGTGCGTCGACGGGCGGGCGCGGCCCTGGCCGCCTGGAAGGTGTCCCCGGAGATCGTCGAGGACGCTCTGCTGGTGATATCGGAACTGCTCACGAACGCGATCGTGCATGCCCTGCCCCCGGCGGTGCTGCGGCTTTCGTGGATCCGGGACGCCGGTTTCGGCACCCTGCACATCGAGGTCACCGACGCGGGTCCCGCACGTACCGCGGGACAGCCGCCCGAGGGTATCGACCCCGACGAGCACGGCCGGGGCGAGGAGATCGTCCACGCGCTGGCGACTCGGCACGGCATACGCGTCCGCCCCGGCGGCTTCACCCGGTGGGCCGACCTCGTCGCGGTGTGAGTCGCGATGCGAAACGGCGGGCCGCTGGACGGCCGGCCGATGCGCGCCGTGAAGCGGGCAAGCTACTGGACTGCGGGCTGATGAGGCGACGGGAACGCGACGCCGTTCCGCTCGGCTGACCGCCTGCCACCGTCCGGGCCGCCCGCGGCCGACCGGGAGCGCGACACCACGGGGACGGAATCCCGGTCGGCACGGCTCCCCGATTCCCGCGGCGCCGATTCGATCCCGACCGACTCGGACCCGAACGACTCGATCCCAACCGACTCGGACCCGAACGACTCGGACCTGACCGGCTCAGACTCGAACGACTCGGACCCGACCGGCTCAGACGCGACCGACTCGGACCCGACCGACCCGGACCCGACCGACCCGGACCCGACCGGCTCAGACGCGACCGACTCGGACCTGACCGGCTCGGACTCGACGGATTCCGACTCGACCGGCTGGGTCCCGACCGTTTCGTCCGTGGCCTGCATACGGAGCAGCAGCAGCGCCGCGTCGTCGTGCAGCCGGCCTCCGACATGCGCCAGCAGTTCGTCGTGGACGGCGGCGAGGATGTGTTCCGGCTCGTCGGACACATGGCGTGCCACGCCCTCGGCCAGCGGGTAGAACTCGCGGGCACGGTCGCGGGCCTCGGTGACGCCGTCGGTGTAGAGCAGCAGCTGATCGCCGTCGGAGAACGGCAGGATCTCCAGGCAGGGGGGCTCGCCGACAAGGGCGCGCAAGCCCAGGGGCGGAGCCGGACGGGTGGGTTCGACCGCGGCGACGTCTCCCGAGACGGATATCAGCAGAGGAGCCGCGTGTCCGCAGTTGACCACTTCCAGCTCCCCCGCACGCGAGTGTCCGACGACCACCGCGGTGACGAAGTCGTCGGGCCCTAGGTTGCGGGCCAGGCTCCGCTCGATCCTGCCGACGACGGCGAGGAGGTCGGGCTCGTCGTAGGCGGCCTCACGGAAGACACCGAGGACGAGTGCGGTGGTCCCCACCGCCGTCAGTCCCTTGCCGCGCACATCGCCGACGATCAGCCGCACCCCGTGCGGGGTGGGCACCAGGGCGTAGAAGTCACCGCCGATCCGGGCCTCCGCCGCCGCCGCGCTGTAGCGGACCGCCACCCGGAACGGGCCCACGGTCTGCGGGATGGGCTTGAGAACCGCGTGCTGGGCGGCTTCGGCGACCGAGCGGACGGCGGCGAGCACGCGTTCCCGGCGGCAGCGCAGTGCGCTGGCCAGGGCACTCGCCAGCGTGACGGCCAGCAGGGCCGAGAGGACGACCGCCAGCTGGCGCCCCGGCACCCCGTGCCTGGTACCCAGCGTCGCGCCCAGCACCGCGGCCAGGAAGCCGACGGACAGGACACCCCGGGCGCCGTTGGTGCTGGCGGCGAGGGCCGGCCCGGCCGCCAGCAAGGGCAGCCAGAACATCCCCGAGCCGCCCAGGGCGTCCACGATCACGACGCCGGAGACGATCAGAACGGGCACCACGGGAACTCCGGCGGCCAGCTGGGCGGCCGCGCGCCGGGGAGCCGACGCTCCCGGGCCTGCCGCTCGCTTCGTGAACGGCCACAACGGCCAGTGGTTGCCACCATGGTCTCGGGCCTGGCTCATATTACTGTCCGCAATCCTCGCCTGTACGGGGAGTACTCCCGACTTGTCCGTTTCATCCAGGAAACGGGGTCCGGTCAGTACGCCACAAGGAGAGGATTTTCAGATAGTGAGCGAGAGGCCTCTGGTGACGCGGTCGGCGGTGGGGATCAGCCGGTCCCGGATCTCCTGGAGCCGGGAGAGCCGTTCCACCGGGAGGGAGACACCCAGCGAGCCGAGGACGTCACCGCGGTAGATGGGCACGGCGACGCACACGGTGCCGAGCGAGTACTCCTCGAGGTCCGTGACCGCCGGGGCCAGCGGTGAGGAGTCGAGCCTGCGGAGCAGCTCCTGGAGGTTGGTGATGGTCCGTGGCGTCAGGTCGGCGAGATGATGCCGGGAGAGGTAGTCGCGGCGGGCGTCCTCGTCCAGTTCGCGCAGCACGGACTTGCCGAGCGCGGTGGCGTGTCCCGCGTCCTCGAATCCCACCCAGAGGTCGACCCGGGGCGTACGGGGGCCGTCGACGATCTCGGCGACGCTGATCTCGCCCCCCTCGTAGAAGGTGAGATAGGTGGCGGTGGCCAGCTCGTCGCGCAGTGCGACGAGGGTGGGCCGGACCCGGCTGAGCAGCGCCTGTGCCTGGCCCGCGGTGTGCAGCGTCTGCAGCTTGTCGCCGAGGACGAAGCCGCCGTCGTCCAGTTTCCGCAGGTAGCCGTCGTGGACCAGCGTCCGCAGCAGGTGGTAGGCGGTCGCCAGGGGCAGCCCGGTCTCACGTGCGAGCAGCTTCGCCGGCGCGCCGTTCTCGTGCGCGCTCACCGCCTCCAGCAGACGGAAGGCACGCTGCACGGACATGATGAGCGTGGGGCTCTCGTGAACGCTCATGCCACCAGCGTGCGCCGGACATCCGGTACGGGCAAGACGCACGGCTCGTGCGCCTCCCCGGAAGCCCGGAAGGCGCAGCCGCGGCCCCCGGACAAAGCCTCCTCACCGCCTCGCCCTGCCGCCCCCTTCACCTCGTGGTCACAGTGCTGATTTTCTCCGGTCGCCTCATTTCCACCGGTCCGCCATTCCGTTCCACCGGTCCGCCATTCCTTTCCACCGGTCCGACGCCCCGACCGACGATGGACAGGGCAGACCGGCCGTCCCGGTCCACGGAATCGGCCCGCCTGCGCGTCCGGCATAAGTAGGGTGATGCGCATGAAGGCACTTTTGTTGTCTGGTGGCTCCGGTACCCGTTTGCGCCCCATAACCCATACCTCGGCGAAGCAACTTGTACCGGTCGCGAACAAACCGGTGCTGTTCTACGGTCTGGAGGCGATCGCCGAGGCGGGCGTCACCGAGGTCGGGATCGTCGTCGGGGACACCGCAGAGGAGATCCAGGAGGCGGTCGGCGACGGTTCCGCGTTCGGTCTCGACGTCACCTACATTCCGCAGGCGGCTCCCCTGGGGCTGGCCCATGCGGTGCTGATCGCCCGGGAGTTCCTGGGCGACGACGACTTCGTGATGTACCTCGGCGACAACTTCATCGTCGGCGGCATCACCGCTCTGGTGGACGCCTTCCGCGCCGAACGGCCGGACGCCCGGATCCTGTTGACGAAGGTGCCGAACCCGACCGCGTTCGGCGTGGCCGAGCTGGACCCGGCGGGCCGGGTGATCGGCCTGGAGGAGAAGCCCGCCCGTCCCAAGAGCGAACAGGCGCTGGTGGGCGTGTACTTGTTCACCCCGGCGGTCCACGAGGCGGTCCGCGCGATCGAGCCGTCCGGGCGTGGTGAGCTGGAGATCACGGACGCCATCCAGTGGCTGATCGACGCCGGACGCGATGTGCGGTCCACGACGATCTCCGGGTACTGGAAGGACACCGGGAACGTCACCGACATGCTGGAGGTCAACCGCTCGGTGCTGGAGTCCCTGGAGCGCCGGATCGACGGCACGGTGGACGACGACAGCGAGATCATCGGCCGGGTGCGGATCGAGCCCGGGGCGAAGGTGACCGGCAGCCGGATCGTCGGTCCGGTGGTCGTCGGCGCCGACACCGTGATCACCGACTCGTACGTCGGCCCGTTCACGTCGATCGCCGGTGAGTGCCGTATCGAGGACAGCGAGATCGAGTACTCGATCATGTTGCGCGACTCCTCGATGAGCGGTGTCCGGCGGGTGGAGGCCTCCCTCATCGGCCGCAATGTCGAGGTCACTCCCGCGCCCCGCAAGCCCGCCGCCCACCGGTTCGTCCTCGGCGACCACAGCAAGGTGCAGATCGCGTCATGAGGAAATGTGCGGCGCACTGATCGTGGGGCACGACACGGACAGCACGAATGACGAGAAGAAAGGTTTCACACGGTGAACTTCAAGGTGCAGCCGACCGCTCAGGTCGACGGGACGGCCACGATCGGTGACGGTACGACGGTCTGGGACCTGGCCCAGATCCGGGAGGACGCCCGGCTCGGCAGCGCCTGCATCGTGGGCCGGGGAGCCTATGTCGGCCCGGGGGTGCGGATCGGCGACAACGTCAAGCTCCAGAACTACGCGCTGGTCTACGAACCCGCGGTGCTCGGTGACGGGGTGTTCGTCGGCCCGGCGGCGGTGCTCACCAACGACTACTTCCCGCGCTCGGTGGATCCGCAGGGCAGGCTCAAGCGCGGCGGCGACTGGGAGGCCGTGGCCGTGGTGGTCGCCGAGGGCGCCTCGCTGGGCGCCCGTTCGGTGTGTGTGGCACCGGTGCGCGTCGGGCGCTGGGCGCTGGTCGCCGCGGGTGCCGTGGTGACCCGGGACGTGCCGGACTTCGCGCTCGTGGCCGGTGTGCCGGCACGCCGGATCGGCTGGGTGGGGCGGGCCGGCGTACGCCTGGCCGAGCGGGAGGGCGAGCCGGGCGCGTGGGAGTGCCCCGAGACGGGCGCGCTGTACGACGAGAAGGAAGGGGAACTCACCGAACGCGCATGACAGCTGTTTTCAGCTGTTTCCCTCAAAACGCAATTCCTCGAACATCTGCAGGCATAACATGTGCGCGAACTGTGCAGACCAAGCACAATGAGCACACAAGCCATGAGTGCCCAGGGGGGGTTACGGGTGGTGGGGACACCTATGCCTGCAGCCAGGAGCGACACCCGCTCCGACGGCTGACTTCTGCCTTGATCTGTTCCGCCCGGCCGTCGGCGCCGAGGCGCTCTCAAGTCTGCGCACGAAAAGGACCCACAGGGGGGTTGGTGTGCCCAAACGATGACCACCACACGTCTGACGGCGCTCGGTCATGAGGACCCGCCGCTGTTCGCGCTGGCCCAACGGCTCCTCGCGGTGGCCGAGTCGGGGCTGCCCTCGATGCTGCTGCCGGGCGGTGAGGCCTTCGCCTTCACCATGGCCGGGCACCAGGAACCCGACGGCTCCTGGACCCTGGAGCGTCGCGGGATCAGCACCCGCTACGCGGCCATCACCGTGCTGGGCGCCCAGTACCTGCCCGAGGACCGCCAGCGCGCGGTGCTCGGCGGGCACACGGCCCAGGAGTTCGCGGGACTCCTGGTCGAGTCGCTGCCCGCGGTGACCAACCTCGGGGACGCGGCGCTCATCGCCTGGGCCGCCGCCGAGACCGAACACCCCAAACTCTCCGACGCCCTCGGCCGGGTCGAGGCGCTGGACGTGCCGGGCCGGCCTCAGTACACGGTCGAGGCCGCCTGGGTGCTGTCCGCCCTTGCCGCGGCCCGTTCCACGGTCGATGTGGAGAGACGTTTCACCGCAGCTCGTGACCGTCTGCTGCGGGCCCGGATCGGCGACAGCCCGCTGTTCCCGCACGCCACCGGCCCCGGCCTGGTGTCCTGGTACCGGGCGCATGTCAGCTGCTTCGCCGACCAGACGTACCCGCTCCAGGCGCTGGCCCGCGCCCACGCGAGTGGCGACGGGGAGGGCGATCCGGAGGCGCTGGCCGCGGCGGAGGCGTGTGCGGCGCGCATCTGCGAACTCCAGGGCGACGGCGGGCAGTGGTGGTGGCACTACGACGCGCGCACCGGCGGTGTCGTGGAGGGCTACCCCGTCTACAGCGTCCACCAGCACGCGATGGCGCCGACCGCCCTGTTCGACCTCGCCGACGCCGGCGGCAGCGACTTCGGCGCGGCGATCCGCCGGGGCCTGCGCTGGATGACGGACGTACCCGAACTGGCGGGCTCGGAGCACCGCGAACCGATGGTCCTCGACGAACTCGGCGCCACCTGGCGCAAGGTCTACCGGGGCGACCCGAAGAAGGCCGTACGCGCCGCCCGGGGTCTGTCCACCCGGGTCGCGCCGGGCCTGCGGCTGACGGCCCTGGACCGGGTGTACCGCCCGCTGTCCGTGGACCGCGAATGCCGGCCGTACGAGTTCGGCTGGATGCTCTACGCCTGGCAGGGGGGCCGGATATGAGCGGAAGACAGACGCTGTTCGGGGTCGAGCTGGACCCGCTGACCATGGACGAGACCGTGGCGCGCTGCCTGGCGGCGGTACGGGACGGCAGCCCGCTGGAGATCGGCGTGGTCAACGCCGCGAAGCTGGTGAACATGCGGCGGGACGACCGGCTCGCCAAGGCCGTGTCCGGCTGTGATCTGGTCCTCGCCGACGGGCAGGCCGTGGTCTGGGCGGGCCGCGTGCTGCGCGCCCCGCTGCCGGAACGGGTCGCCGGGATCGACCTGTTCCTGCGGCTGCTGGCCGAGGCGGAGATCTCCGGCATCCCGGTGTACTTCCTCGGCGCCAAGGAGGAGGTGCTGGAGCGGATGCTGCTGCGGGTGGCCGACCGCTTCCCCGGTCTGAAGGTGGCCGGCAGCCGGAACGGCTACTTCGACGACTCCGAGCAGGCGGAGATCGCCGACGGCATCGCCCGGAGCGGCGCACAGATGCTGTTCCTCGGCATGACCTCGCCGAAGAAGGAGATCTTCACCGCCGCCTACGGCACCCGCACCGGCGCCTCGGTCGTGCACGGCGTCGGCGGCTCCTTCGACATCCTGGCCGGTGTCACCAAGCGCGCCCCCGAATCCTGGCAGCGGCTGGGTCTGGAGTGGCTCTACCGCGCGCTGCAGGAGCCGCGCCGCCTGGGCCGCCGTTACCTCACCACCAACGCCTCCTTTCTCCTCATGACGGCACGCGAGTTCGTCCGGCCCACCCCGTCGGCCGCCGCTTCCGCTGCGTCCACCGCTTCCACGAACAGGAGCCGCTGATGCGTGTCGTCGTGGTCGGACAGGGATATGTCGGCCTGCCGCTGGCGATCCGCGCCGCCGAGGTCGGGCACGAGGTGATCGGCTACGACGTCGACGCCCGGCGGATCAAGAGCCTCGCCGCCGGTGAGTCCTTCGTCGAGGACGTCTCCTCCGAGCGGATCCGGGCGGCGCTGGACAACGGCTCGTACCGCCCGACCGAATCGGCCCGGGACTGCGGCGGTTTCGACGTGGCCGTGGTGACCGTCCCCACCCCGCTGCACGAGGGCACCCCCGACCTCCGCTACATCAGGGAGTCCGCGGTCACCCTCGCCCGCTATCTGCGCCCCGGAGCCACGGTCGTCCTGGAGTCGACGACCTATCCCGGCACCACCCAGGAGCTGTTCGCCCCGATCCTGGAGGAGGGCTCGGGACTCACCGCGGGCTCGGACTTCCACCTCGGCTACAGCCCGGAGCGGATCGACCCGGGCAACACGGTGTGGGGTTTCAAGGAGACCCCGAAGGTCGTCTCCGGTGTCAACGAGGCCTCCCTGAAGGCCGTTCAGATCTTCTACGCCCAACTCGTCGACACCACCGTGCCGGTGAGCTCGCCCAAGGAGGCCGAACTCGCCAAGCTGCTGGAGAACACCTTCCGGCATGTGAACATCGCACTGGTCAACGAGATCGCGATGTTCGCCCACCACCTGGACATCGACGTCTGGCAGGCCATCGACGCCGCCTCCTCCAAGCCCTTCGGCTTCATGAAGTTCACGCCCGGACCGGGCGTGGGCGGACACTGCCTGCCGATCGACCCCTCGTACCTGTCCTGGCGGGTGCAGCGCGAACTCGGCCAGAGCTTCCGGTTCGTGGAGCTGGCCAACGACATCAACAGCCACATGCCCGAGTACGTGACACGCCGGATCAGCGACCTGTTCAACGAGCGGCGCCGCTCCGTGAACGGTTCGCGGATCCTGCTGCTCGGTCTGGCGTACAAGAAGAACACCGGCGACGCCCGTGAGTCGCCCGCCCTGCGCATCTCCCAACTGCTGCTCGACATGGGCGCCCAGGTCCGGGCGGCGGACCCGCACGTCGTCGAGAGCCTGCCGGTGGACACCCGGCTGGTGCGGGTGGAACCGACAGAGCGGGAGCTGGCGGACGCCGACGTGGTGGTCCTGCTCACCGACCACGACGGCTTCGACTACGAACTCGTCGCCGAACACGCTCCCTTCGTCCTGGACTGCCGCCGCCGGCTGCCGTCCGGACCCACCATCGAGGTGCTCTGAACCATGCGAGTCGTCTGTGTGGCCGGGGCACGCCCCAACTACATGAAGATCAAGCCGGTGATGGACGCCCTGGAGCGCCGCGGCGCCGAGGTGCTCCTCGTCCACACCGGCCAGCACTACGACCCGGCGATGAACGACGTGTTCTTCGCCGACCTCGGCATCCGCCCGCCGGACCGCTTCCTCGGGGTCGGTTCCGGCAGCCACGCCGAGCAGACCGGACGCGTGATGACCGCGTTCGAGCCGCTCCTCGACGAGGTGTCCCCGGACGTGGTGGTCGTGGTCGGCGACATCAACTCCACACTGGCCTGCGCCCTGGTGACGGCCAAGGCCGGGCCGCTGCTGGCCCATGTGGAGGCCGGGCTGCGCAGCCGCGACTGGAGCATGCCGGAGGAGGTCAACCGGGTCGCCACCGACCGGGTCAGCGACTATCTGCTGACCCCCTCCCCCGACGCCGTCGACAACCTGCGCGCGGAGGGGTACCGGGAGGACCAGATCCATCTGGTCGGCAATGTCATGATCGACACCCTGCTGGCCAACCTGGAGCGGGCCCGGGCCTCGGACGTCCTCGATCGATTCGGCCTGGCCAAGGGCGAGTTCGGCCTGGTCACCCTGCACCGGCCCGCCAACGTGGACGACCCGGAGGTCCTCACCGGGCTGCTCAAGGCCCTGGGCGAGATCGCCGGCCGCTGCCCGCTCGTGCTGCCCGTGCATCCGCGCGCGGCCGGACGGCTGGCCGAGATCGGCGTCCCCGGGGGCATCCGGCTCGTGCCGCCCGCCGGGTACCTGGACTTCATCGCCCTGCAGGACTCCGCGCGCGTCGTGCTGACCGACTCCGGCGGGGTACAGGAGGAGACCACCGCGCTGGGCGTGCCGTGCGTGACCCTGCGGGACAACACCGAACGGCCCGTCACCGTGGAGCAGGGCACGAACGTGCTGGCGGGGCGGGATCCGGCGCGGATCACGGCCACCGTGAACGCGGTACTGGACCGGCCGCCCGCCCCGCGCCGGCCCGAACTCTGGGACGGCCGCGCGAGCGACCGTATCGCCGAGGTGCTGCTGGCGGGAGGCACCGCGAACACCCGGCCGAGACCGACCGACCGGCCCGCCGCTCGACCCACGCATGAGCCCACTCATCAGCCCACCGAGGACCGAACGTTCCCCATATGATCCGCTTGCAACTTATGCTCGTCGAACGTTTGGTCGCGAGGGGGGACCGTCATGGATCTCGCTGAGATCTTCCGGGTCATGCGCAGGCGCTGGTACGTGCTGCTGCCCGGACTGCTGCTGACCGCCGGCCTGATCGCCGCTGTGATCGTGCTGGTGCCGGTCAAGTACCAGTCGCAGAGCACGGTGGTCCTGCTGAACTCCCAGAAGGCCACCCAGGCTTACGACGGCAATCCCTTCCTCAGCACCCAGACCTCGCTCACCGGCATGGCCGACAGCCTGGCCCGCAACCTGAACTCGGACGACTCACTGCGGGATCTCAAGGCCCGTGGCGCCAAGGGCACGTTCGCGGCCAAGCTCGCCGACAACGCGCAGGGGCCGCTGATGTGGCTCACCGTCACCGGCACCGACAAGGCCTCCGTCCTGTCCTCGGACAAGACCCTGACCGCGTACGCCAAGGAACGGCTGGACCAGTTCCAGAAGGAGCAGTCCGTCGCCCCGAAGGCCATGATCCGGATGACGACGATCGTGCCGCCGCAGAACCCGGTGGCGCAGACCAAGACACGGCTCGAGTACATGGTCATGGCGGGGGGCCTCGGGCTGGTGCTCACCCTGGCCGCGGCCTTCTACGTCGAGGCGCGCAAGAGGTCCGCGCACACGCCCGAGCTGCCCGCCGGGCCCACCGAGCCCTCAGGGGAGGCGGACGCGGCCGGCCCCGTCCGCCCGGCCGGGGAATCGGTCGTGGAGGAGACGCTCGCCATCCGGCAGCCGCCCCGCTGGTCGCAGTCCTCCGGGGCCGGGGCCGCCGCCGCAGAGCCCGACACACCACGGCACGCCATGGCCGTGGCGTCCGCCGCAGAGCCGCTCGACGAGGAGTCGACTCATGGACATCGCCCGCGCACCGGACAGCGGGACCGGTGAGACGAGCGACGCACCCGCTCCTCCCGACCCCGTAGTACCTCCCGCTGTTCCCTCCTCCCTCGGCCGCAAGGTCCGTTCCGCGGCCCGGTGGAGTCTGATCAACACCGTCGTCCTGCGCCTGGGCAACTTCGCGACCGGCATCGTGCTGGCGCGTTTCGCCCTTGGCCCCGCGGAATGGGGCGTGTACGGCATCGCCCAGACCGTGCTGCTCGTCCTGCTGTCCGCGAACGAACTGGGCGTGGGCCTGGCCATCGTGCGCTGGGAGGGGGACGCACGGCGGTTCGCGCCGACCGTGCTGACCCTCAGCACCCTCTCCAGCGGTCTGCTGTACGTGGCGCTGTTCGCGGCCGCGCCGACGGTGGCCGGCCTGCTCGGCTCGCCCGACGCCGCGAACGTCCTGCGGGTGATGTGCCTGTGCGTGGTGATCGACGGGGTGGCACAGGTCCCCGGCGGCTTCCTCACCCGTGAGTTCGCCCAGGGCAGGCGGATGATCATCGACGGGCTCAACTTCGTGCTCGGCACGGCGGTGACACTGCTGCTGGCCTTCGAGGGCCAGGGCGCGATGAGCTTCGCCTGGGGCGCCGTCGTCGGCAACGTCGTCACGCTGATCGGCTGCGCGCTGGCGGCCCCGGGCACCCTGAGGTTCGGCTGGGACCCCGGGCAGGCCCGGGCGCTGCTGAGGTTCGGGCTGCCGCTGGCGGGGGCGAGCATGCTGGCCCTCGCGGTGGTCAACGTCGACACGATGGTGGTGGGCGCGACGCTCGGCAACGTCGCGCTGGGGTTCTACGTCCTCGCCTTCAACATCTCCGGCTGGCCCGTACGGATCATCTCCGAGGCCGCCCGCCGGGTCTCCTTCGCCGGGTTCTCCCGGCTGGCCGCCTCACCGCAGGCGCTCGCCCAGGGTTTCAGCCGTGCCCTGGGTGTGGTGATCACCGGCACCGTCCCGCTCTGCGTGCTGCTGGCCGGTCTCGCGGAGCCGGCCATCCGGCTGATCTACGGCAGCCAGTGGACCCCCGCCGCCGCGGCACTGCCCTGGCTGATGGCCCTCGGCCTGATCCGGATCGGCAGTGAACTCGCCTACGACTGCCTGGTCGCGGTCGGACAGCGCCGCTCGCTCTTCCTGGTGCAGGGCCTGTGGCTGGTGGCCCTGATCCCGGTGCTTCTCCTCGCCGCCCGTCTGAACGGCATCGTGGGGGTGTCCCAGGGCCATGTCCTGGTCGCCGGCGGCCTGGTGGTGCCGGTCTTCCTGATCGCCCTCCACCACGGCGGCATCGGCATCGGCCGGATCGCGCGGGCCTGCGCGTGGCCGTTCCTCGGCGGGGCCGTGATGGCCGTCGTCATCCTCGGCATGGAGCGCCTGCTCGGCGACGGGCGGCTCGCGCTCCTCGCCATCGGCACCGTGGCCCTGGCCGGCTACGTGGTGTGCGTGCTGCCCAGCCTCGACTTCCTGCGGGGCGTCGGCCGACAGGACATGAGGTGAGCCCGATGTCACGGCGTACCGCCCGGAGCACGCTCGTGTGGCCGCTGCTCGCCGCTCTGCTGGCGGCCCTGGGGACGGCCTGCTCGGGGTCGGACAAGTCCGCGTTGCCGGACTGCCCGGACACCGCGCTGACCTGCCCCGCGAGCGGGTCCTCGGCACCCCCCGGCAGCGATCCGCCGACCTCGCCCGGCGAGACGACGGCGAGCCCCTCCGCCACCTCGTCCACGACGGCGCAGCCCACCACGACGGCCGGCGGCACGAGCAGCACGTCCGGGAAACCCTCGTCCCGGGCCGCCTGCACCTCCCCCGGCGCCTGCGGCTTCCCCGACGCCCGCACCACCGGCCCCCGGATCCCGCTCAAGCCCCACAAGACCGGCTACCTGGCCGTCCGTACCGACGGGACGGTCATCCGGGGCTGGGACATCACCGGCTCGCTCGACATCTACGCGAACGACGTCACCGTGATCGACACGAAGATCACCTCGGACAGCTGGTGGGGCGTCAATCTGCGCGCCGGTTACCACGGGCTGCGGGTCCTGCACTCCACCATCACCGCCGTGCCCGGCAAGGGACCGGACAACGGCGGGGTGGACTACGCGGTGTCGAACATGGGGGGCAGTTCCGTCGAGGTCGGCTGGTGCGACGTCTCCGTGTTCGGCGACGCCCTGTCCATGGGCCAGGGGAACATCCACGACAACTACGTCCACGACATCGTCCCGTTCGTCAACCAGGGCGGCGAGTGGCAGCACACCAACGCGGTGATCAGCGGCGGCGGCAACACCGGGCAGCTGATCATCCGCCACAACACGCTGCTGAACCCGACGAGCCTCAAGCAGGGGGCCTCGGGAAGCATCGGCCTGTTCGCGGACACCGGTGTCGTCCGCAACGTCACCGTCGACGGCAACTGGATCGCCGGCGGCGCGTACGCGCTCTACGGCGGTGACACGGGCGCCACCGACATCAAGGTCACGAACAACATCTTCTCCACGCAGTACCACCCCGCCTCCGGCGGCTACGGCGTGGTCGCCCACTGGAACGCCGAGGGCGCCGGGAACATGTGGCGGAACAACCGGATGTCCGACGGCCGTGCGATCACCCCGGAGCCGGCCTCGTGAGCGGCGGCCTGACGCGCCGTGTCGCGCGGGCGCCCTGGACGGTGCTCAAGGCCTTGTTCGGCTGGCTGGTGCTCTTCGAGGCCAGGAACAAGGTCCTGCTGGCTCCGACGGCGGTACGGCTGCGCCGGATCGAGGACGCCGAGACCCGACGCCTCGCCGCCGGTCTCCCGTCGCCGCCCACGGCGCTGGTCGCCACGGTGATCGCCACTCACCGGCGTCCCGAGGCGTTGTGTGCCGCGGTGCGCTCGGCCCTGGACCAGACCGTCCGCGACCAGGTCGTCATCGTGGTCGACGACGGCGCCGGACTGCCCGGACTCCCGGCCGACCAGCGACTGTTCGCCATCTCGCTCGCGAGCAACACCGGTGTGGCGGGCGTCGTCCGCAACGTGGGCATCCGCCTCACCCGCTCGACGTACGTGGCGTTCCTGGACGACGACAACCTGTGGGAACCCGACCATCTGGAACGGGCGTTGGCGGTCCTGGAGTCCCCCGGCGGACCCGACGGCGTCTACACGGCACTGCGCCGCGTCCTGCCCGACGGCACCGAGAACGACGTCCTGTCAGTGCCCTACGACCGGCGCCGCGCCGCCCGCGAAGCCTTCCTGGACACCAACGCCTTCGTCGCCCGCCGCACCCGCTCCCTGCACTTCAGCCGTCTGCGCCGGACCCCGGAGGTGCTGCCCCGGGAGGACTGGGAGCTGATCCGCCGGTACGGCCGCACACACCGGGTGCTGCATGTGCCGCACCCCACGGTCCGGTACCTGATGAACCCGGCCAGCTTCTACACCCAATGGCGACAGCCCAGTCGAGGGCCCAGCTTCCCTTCCGCTCCGACCACAGGTGGTTGATCCCGTGCCACGATCCCGCGCCCTCAGGAACAAGTTCGTCGACGCTCCGGGCTCGCTCGGCGAACGACTCCGCATCGCCCGCTGGGAACGGTTCCGGCGCTGCTTCCCCGGCATCGAGAACATGAGCGTGGTGGACCTGGGCGGCACGGCCGAGATGTGGCTGCGCGCACCGGTGCGCGCCAAGCACGTCCACCTGATCAACCTGGAGGCGCACCCGGCCGAGCTGCCCGACTGGATCACCGCGGAGAACGCCGACGTCACCGACCCGGCGGTCGCCGCCGAACTGAGCGCCAAGGGCGGCTACGACCTGGTGTTCTCCAACTCGACCATCGAGCACGTGGGCGGCCACAGCCAGCGGCAGAAGTTCGTCGCCGCCGTGGAGCAACTGGCGCCGCTGCACTGGATCCAGACGCCGTACCGCTACTTCCCCGTCGAGCCGCACTTCGTGGCGCCCGGCTTCCAGTTCCTGCCCCTGTCCGCGAGGGCGCGCCTGGTACGGCACTGGCCGCTCGTGCACAGCCGCCCCGACTCACCGGAGTCGGCGATGAACGCCGTGATCAACATCGAGCTGCTGACCCGCACCGAGATGCGCTACCTGTTCCCCCGGTCGGAGCTCCTCAGCGAGCGGTTCCTCGGTGCCCCGAAGTCGCTCATCGCCGTGAGAACGGAGTCGGCATGCTGAACAACCTGGTCAACAGACATGACGCGGACCGGCTGCTGCGCAAGGTGCGCAAGCTGGACCTCGACCCGGTGCTGGCCAAGCTGCGGGTGCGGGGCGGTGCGCGCGTGGTCCAGCACTGGTCCCAGGTCGACCCGTCGCTGACCGAGTGGTGGGCGATCCCGGCGGTCATCAAGCGCTGGAACCTGCTGATGACCGGCGACGCGGACACGTCGTTCCCCGAGTACGTGGCCGCCGAGCACTTCGCGCCGCGCACCGATCTGCGCGGTCTGTCGCTGGGGTGCGGCACCGGCGGCAACGAGTTGCTCTGGGCGAAGACCGGCGCGTTCGGTCTCCTGGAGGGCGTGGACGTGGCGCCGGAGCGGATCGACTTCGCCACCCGCGCCGCCGCGGAGGACGGGCTCGCCGACGTGCTGCGCTTCCGGGTCACCGACGTCAACCGGATGACCGCCGACGGTGAGCGCTTCGACGTACTGCTGGGGCTGCAGTCGCTGCACCACTTCGACAACCTCGACGAGACGCTGCCGCGGCTCGCCCGACTGATCGAGCCCGGTGGGACGTTCGTGATCGACGAGTTCGTCGGTCCCACCCGGTTCCAGTGGACCGACGCCCAACTGGACGCGGCGAACATGCTGCTCGCCCAGCTCCCCGAGGAGCGGCGGCGGCTGGCCGACGGCCGGATCAAGCACCGTGTCGTGCGGCCCAGCAGGTTGTCGATGGTGCTGGACGACCCGTCGGAGGCGGTCGACGCGGCGGCGCTGCTGCCGGGGCTGCGGCGCGAGTTCGACGTCGTCGAGGAACGGCCGTACGGGGGGACGGTGTTGCACATCGCGTTCTCCGGGATCGCGCACAACTTCCGTGACGGGGAGCCGGAGACGCTGGCGCTGCTGGACCGGTGCTTCGCTGTGGAGGACGCCGCGTTGCCCGAGGTGGGGCATGACTTCATCGCGATGGTGTGTCGGCCACGGAGTTCGGACTGAGGGGGTGCCGCGATCTGCCGTCGACCGGCTGCGGGTGCGTCGTGGCTGGTCGCGCAGTTCCCCGCGCCCCTGAAGGGGCGCTTCAGGGACCCGGCGTCATGAGCAGGGCGCCCGGTCGGGCCAAGGCTGCTGCTGCTGCTCTGCTGGCCGGGCGGCCCAGTGCTGCTCGTGAGGTTTCGCGGAGCAGAACGGCCGTACGGAAGGCGGCGGTTGCCAGGGGGCCGTGGCGGCGGCGGTAGAGGCGGACGCGGTTGAGGGTGAGGAGGGTCCAGAGGCGGGGGGACACCTGGGAGTCGCCTCCCAGGTGGACGGCCTCGGCCGTGGGCTCCAGTTGGGTGGCGTAGCCCCGGTCCCGGGCGCGCAGGCAGTACTCGGTCTCCTCCGAGTAGAGGAAGAAGGACTCGTCCCACGGGCCGCAGGCGGCCAGGCAGTCCCCCGATACGGCCATCAGCGCGCCGGTCGCCCAGTCGGCGCGGGTGGGCCGCCGGTAGGCGGCGGGGGCGGTGACGAGTTCGCTCAGGGCCGGGAAGCGCCCGGCCCGGGTGTTGCCGATGACGGCCTCGCCGAGTGCCCGCAGGACGCTCGACTCGCGGCGCAGCGAGTGGTGGGGTGTGTCACTGCCCTCTTCGTAGAGGAGAGGTACGGCGATCCCGACTCCGTCCCCGAGGCTGTCGACGAGGCGCTTGGCGCAGCCCTGCCGCATCCGGATGTCGGGATTGCAGATCAGCACGGTGTCGCAGCCCTCGGCCGCGGCCAGTGCCGCGTTGATCCCGGCCGCGTACCCGGCGTTGCGGCCGGTCTCGACGACCGTGGCGGCCGGGGCCAGCGTCCGGAGCAGCTCGACGGTGTCGTCGGCGGAGTCGTTGTCCGCGACGACCAGCCGGTGGTCGAGGCCTGCCATGCCGTCGGGCAGCGCGGCGAGGAACCCGGCGAGCACCGAGGCGCTGTTCCAGGTGACGACGATGACGGCGACGGTGCTCATCGGGACTCCACGAGTTCGGGCGACTTCTTGGCTTCGGTTGCCTGGCGAGGGGCCGGGACAGGGGCGGCGGCCTCGCGGCGGATGAAGCCGAGATAGCTGCCGCCCGCGCCCAGGGTCAGGAAGAACATCCCGGCGTACATGGGGAAGCTGAGGGCGTCGAAGGTGGCGCTGATGACCAGGGCGACCAGGGCCGAGGCGAGGAAGGCCTGCCCGAGTTCCCGGTCCGACTCGGTGCGGGCGAGCCGTCGGATGGCACCGCCCTGGTGGATCCCGGTGACGAACAGGGCGAGCAGCGCGACCATGCCCACGGCGCCCATCTCCGCCAGGGTCAGCATGTACTGGTTGTCCGTGAAGAAGTACAGGTCGGGGGTGAAGGTGCCGAACCCCCGCCCGGACCAGGGGTGTTCGCTGAGGTAGGGGACGATCGCGCTGTACTTCACGGTGCGTGCCTGGGTGCTGCTGTCGGAGTTGGACAGGAAGGTGGAGAACAGGTTGGTGATGGTTCCGATCAGCCCCGGGATGATCACCTTGAAGCCGGCCACCGAGCCCAGCACGATGCCCATCGCGGCCCAGCGCCGCTGCGGCTTCCAGCGGGGCACCATCACGAGGATCACTATGGCGGCGCCGATGATGGACGTCCGGGACACCGTCAGCGGCAGCGCGCCCGCCATGATCGCCACCGGTCCCCAGCGGCGCAGCGCACCGGCGTGCCGGCGTACCGGGTCGAAGGCCTGGTGGACGGCGAAGGGGACCAGGATGGCGAGCATCCCGCCGAACTCCAGCGGGTGGGCGGTGGTGGAGCGCGGCCGGGTGAACGAGCCGCGGTCCATGGCGCTGATCCCGGCGGTGCTCGACTGCAGTCCGGGGATGTGGATGGAGTCGGCGATGTTGGTCGCGGCGAAGAAGTCGTAGTAGCCGATCAGGGCGACCACCGTGCCCAGGACGACGAGCCGGCGCATCAGGGTGTCCAGCCGGCTGCGTTCCCGGATGCCGGCCGATGTCAGCACGACGAGTGCCACCCATACGCCGAGCCCGATGAGTCCCCGGTCGGCCCCGAGGACCTCCTCGTGCGAGCTCTCACGGGTCGCGTCCGCGAGGTACGACAGCAGGACCGCGGCGGCGAGCACGCACATCACCACGCGCGGCAGTCTGGTGCCCTCGGCCGGCAGGATGCGGCCGCCGAGCCAGGTCGCGAGGTACCAGAGCAGTCCCAGCAGGGCGAAGACGTTGGCGGGGGTGCCGACACCGCCCAGCGCGGGCAGGGTGAGGTTCGACGGGATGAAGTAGGCCAGCACCAGATACCCGGTGAGGATGGTCGTGGCGTCCAGTCGGCGCACCAGCAGGCCCTTGGGCCGCTCGGGCGGGTCGGCGCGGTGGCGCCGTGGCACGTATCCGGCGACGGCGCGGCCCCGGCGGCGGACCACCGCGACGCCCTCGGCGAGGATGGACAGCAGGAACGCGCTGACCATCCCGGCGATGAGGACCGCGGCGACGTTCTGGTACCGGCTCTTCGACTGCGAGACCGGGGTCTGCGGCAGGACGACCGGCGCCGTCTGCACCGCGTACCCCTTCGGCACCTTGGAGGCGGCCTGCAGGGCCTTGAGCTGCTCCCCGGCGAAGTCGGTGAGGGTGGTGGTCTCCCGGAGGACCTTCGCCCGGTCGGTGCCGGTGACGCTCAGGGAGAGCAGCGGGCTGTCCGCCTGCGGCGCGAATCCGACCGTGTACTGGTCCGTGACGCCGCGGGAGCTCAGCTCCTTCGCCGAGTCGCTCGACTGGAGCGTTCTGATCAGCACGTCGGCCGTGACGACCAGCGAACCGCCCGCGTTCGACAGGGGGTTGCCGAAGGTCGGCGCCATGTCGGCGATCGCGGTGGAGTCGAGGAGCGTGACGGAGCTCTGCGACTGGTAGGACACCGGGATGGTGCGGTACAGGTATCCGCCCGCGAGCAGACTGAGCAGGGTGAGGGGCACCATGAAGTACCAACGCCTGCGCATGATCGCCAAAATGTCGGCGAGGCTCATGAGAACTCCCTTTTGGTGGCGGTTCGCCCCGGCGCCTGCGAGGATCGACGACGACGGAAGGAATCCCTGTGTCGCCTCGTGACGTCGCCGAAGCGCTGCTCCGCCGCTGGTACGTACTGCTGCTCGCGCTCGCGCTGACGGCCGCCGGAGCCTACAAGGTGCTGCATCCCGCCCCGCAGTTCCTGAGTTCGGCGGTGGTCGTCCTCAAACCGCCGGTGACGGGGAACCAGCCGAACCAGCTGACGAACCTCCAACCGCCGCTCGCCACCCTCTCGTACGGGGTCATCCAGCAACTGGAGTCGCCCGCCGGGCACAAGGAGCTGGAGGCCGTCGGGGTGCACGGGACGTACCAGCTGATCCCGCGCAACAGCGGAACGAGCGCGACGCCTCGCTATCTGATCCCCTCGGTGCAGGTGCAGGCACAGCGGGGCGACGCCGTCACGGCCGACACGGCGGTCGGCCGGGTCATCGAGGTCTACACCAAGCATGTGACGGAGCTGCAGAACGCCGAGGGGATCGCCCCCGGTTCGCGGATCAGCGCGTCCGTCCTGGTCGCGCCGAGCGCCGCCCCGGTGCAGGGCACCAGGACCCGGGCCCTGGCCGGTACGGCGCTGCTGGGCGCCCTCGCCGGGATCCTGGGCGCGCTCTGGTTCGACCAGTACGCGCTGCGCCGCGGGAGGAGGAAAGACCCCCTGGCCGGCCTTTCGGACCCGGTCCGCCACACCGACGGGGTCGCGGTGGCGGGCTGAGCCGCTGAACTGATCACGCATCAGATACCGCGACGCTTCCAGGACTCCCACCACAGCCACTCCCGGCCGCGCTCGGCCACGGCCGACCACACCAGGGGCTGCAGATACGGCATCGTCTTCGGCCCGATCCGTCTGCGCAGCCGCAGCGCGCGGTACTCGGGCAGCGTCGCGCAGCCCGGCAGGCACTCCTCGGCGAACGCCACGCATTCGTCGACCGGGACGACTCCGGTACGACCCCGGTCGTAGGCCCGGTAGGCCCGGCGCAGGGCGTAGCGGGCCAGGCGGGTGTGGACCTGCTCGGCCAGGCGGTCGGCGTGGGGCAGCCGGTCCCCGCACTTGGCGAGCACCGAGTCGAAGGCGACCAGGCGCTGGCGCAGGTCGTCGAGCTGGCCGCCGAAGTCGACGGTGGACATGTTGTTGCCGTGGACGCGGTAGAAGGCCTGGTCGGCGCCGCGGATGTAGCCGACGTCGGCGTGGGCGGCGAGCCGCATCCACATCTCGATGTCGCCGGCGTGCGGCAGGGCGGGGTCGTAGCCGCCGACCTTGCGCTGGAGGTCGGTGCGGACGACAACCTCGGGTGAGGTGATGCAGCCGGTGCCCTCGCGGAAGCGGCGCTCCAGCCACCACTGGCCGGGGTAGACGACCGAACCGGTGCTCTGTGTGCGGGCCTTGGGCAGCGGGCCGCCGTGCTGGAAGCGCAGCGGGCGCCCGTAGGCGAAGCCCGCCTCGGGGTGGGCGTCCAGGAGCGCGGCGGCGCGGACCAGCGCGCCCGGCACCAGCCGGTCGTCGGCGGACAGGAGGGCCACGTAGTCGCCGTCGGCCCACTCCAGGAGGCCTTCGTTGTAGGTGGCGATGTGGCCCTTGTTGGTCTCGTGGACGAGGACCTCGATCCGCGGGTCGGCGGCGGCCAGCTTGAGCGCGGCCTCCGCCGAGTTGTCGGGCGAGGCGTCGTCGATGATGAGGACCCGGACGTCAACGCCGTCCTGCTCGTCCAGGACGCTGCTCACGCAGTCGGCGAGGAAATGGCCGTACTTGTAGCAGGGGATCACAACACTGACGCTGGACATCGGTGGGGAAGCCAATCCCCGTCGGTGGTGCCCGGCCGGCCCGGCCCCGACCAACAAAGGGGGGGTGGGTAGGGGTGTTTATTTTTATTGTTTCTGATTTGGTTTTTTGGAGTGAAGGGGCAGCAGTGG
>NZ_JBIWOA010000032.1:0-59235 GCF_044767525.1 Streptomyces sp. NPDC101234
GCGCCCGTGTCGTCGGTGACCGTGACGGTGACGTCGCTGGTCCCGAGCGTGGTCGGAGTGCCGGAGATCAGGCCCGTGTCACTGATCGTCAGCCCGTCCGGCAGTCCGGTCCCCCACACCCCATTTTCACGGCTGTGCCGACGTCCGGTATGCCGGATACAGAGACTCGTTGGTCTTGGAACCGACCTCGCGTTGGGCGGTGACCAGGCCGGTGCCGGTCATCGCGGCGAGCAGGTGCACTTGGGTGCCGTCGGTGCGGCGGGCACCACGGACCGTCTTGCCGTCCACGGCCAGTGAGCGGCGGGGCAGCTGGTTCGCGTCCTGGCCGACGGGCGTGGGGCCGGGGTCGCGGGCTGCGAGCCAAGCGCCGACTGCCGCATCGAGAGCGTCGCCGTCGGTGTGCTGCAGGACTCGGCGCAGGGTGGCTTCTGCCGGAGTGCTGGGGCCGGTGGGTTCGCGGTTCGGACCGCCGAGCGCGCTGAGCACGCTGGTCGGTGCGTCGGCCGCCCATTCAGCGATCGCGGTCAGCGATTTCGCGCCGGCCAGAACCGCGCACGCGGCGAGCGCAAGGATGAAGGAGAGGGGATGGCGACGGCCCTCGGCCCGGCGCGGATCAGGCACCGCCGCAAGGCAGTCCAGCAGATGCGGGTGTTCCCCGAGCCGAGGTGGGCGGGCGCCGGTGAGTTGGCTCAGGCCGGCAGGGATGCAACTGCGTGCCCGAACTCAAGGGTGGTCACCTCGGGAGACTCTCTTCGTTCCCAGGTTTCAGCAGGTTCGATCACCTCCGATCGGACACATGCTGACTCTCTGCCGACTTTTCTGATGTGTCGTCAGGTTCGTCCGAGGCGGCTCGTGAACGCCGTCAGCCCAGGGGTGCCGCCGTTCGTGTCGGTGCCCGGTGCCGTGGCGCGCTTCGCCGCGGCTGTCGCCGTTGTTGCCGAGGACGTCACCCCGCACGCGCCACCGACACCACTGGGTCGGCCGAGGTTATCGGATCGCATGTGAACAGGATGTTGCTCCGGGCATGGATCGCACCGGCCACGGGTAAGTCCCTCGCGATGTTGACATGATCATGCTGTTCATGTGGACCCGATTCGGGCGTTGCGTCACCGCAGCAGAGAGGCGAGGACACGCATGCGAGCCAAACGTCGACTGAAAGCGGCTGTGGGCGCGTTAGCCCTGGCGATGACTGCCGTCGCATGCAGCGGGGGCGGCAACGGGGCAATCGCCAACGGTGCGAGCGCCGCCCCCACGAAGGGC
The DNA here is from genome assembly GCF_044767525.1 of Streptomyces sp. NPDC101234. Taxonomy (NCBI): domain Bacteria; kingdom Bacillati; phylum Actinomycetota; class Actinomycetes; order Kitasatosporales; family Streptomycetaceae; genus Streptomyces; species Streptomyces sp. NPDC101234. Next base: position 1,261 of record NZ_JBIWOA010000032.1, read on the forward strand.
CCGGTGAAGCAGGGCGGGACGGTCACCGTCGCGGAGCTCGGCGCGATACCCGACTTCATCTTTCCGCTGCCTCCGGCAACGAACCAGAACGGCTACAACGCCAACCTCACCCAGGCCATGTGGCCGTACCTGGTGTACTCGGGTGACGGCGGGAAGTCGGTGGTGAACAAGAAGAAGAGCCTGTTCTCCTCCCTCGACTACGCCAACGGCAACAAGCGGCTCACCATCCACCTGAAGCACTGGAACTGGTCGGACGGCCGGCCGATCACCAGCCGGGACTTCACGTTCGTCTACAACCTGCTGAAGGCGAACTACTCCAACTGGAACGCGCATCTCGTCGGACTGTTCCCGGAGGACGTCGCGAAGGTGTCCACACCGGACGCCCACACGGTGGTGCTGGATCTCACCACGGCGTACAACGCGGACTTCTACACCGACGACGTCCTCAGCACCATTCCGCTGCTGCCTCAACACGCCTGGGACAAGACCTCCGCGACGGGCGCGGTCGGAGACCACGACACGACCACCGCGGGCGCGAAGGCGGTGTACGCCTACCTGCAGAAGGAAGGCGCGAAGACGACCGCCTTCGCCACGAACCCGCTGTGGAAGGTCGTCGACGGGCCATGGAAGCTGGCCGAGTTCCGCAGCAACGGCTACTACAGCTACGTACCCAACACCGCTTACTCCGGCTCCGCCAAGCCGATCCTCGGCAAAGTCGTCATGTCGCCCTTCACCACGGACACTCCCGAGATCAACGCCCTGCGTTCGGGCAGCTCCCTCGACGTCGCCTCGCTGCCGCTGAACGACATCAAGCAGGCCGAGGCCCTCAAGTCGAGCGGGTACTCGATCGCGAGCGTGCCCATCCCGGGTGTGGCCAGCATCATGCCCAACCTGCACAACTCCGCGGTCGGGCCGGTGCTCAGCCAGCTGTACGTGCGCCAGGCATTCGAGTACCTGATCAACCGCACGCAGATCGTCTCGAAGGTCTACAACGGCTACGCGGATCCCGGCAACGGACCGGTACCGGTCAAGGCCGCCGGGCCGTGGGTCTCGGCGCTGGAGAGATCCGGCGGGCCCTACCCCTATTCCCCCGCCAAGGCGAGGGCGCTGCTGCAGACGCACGGCTGGAAGGTGGTGCCGGGCGGGAGGACGACGTGTGAGAGGCCCGGAACCGGCGCTTCGCAGTGCGGAGCCGGCATCGCCGCGGGACAGGCACTGACGTTCAATCTCGTCTACTCCTCGGGCCGGGTCACCACGGACGAGCAGAACGCCGCCATCAAGTCCTCCGAGACCCAGGCGGGGATCACCGTCAACCTCAGGTCGGAGCCGTTCAACACGCTGATCAGCACGATCGGCACGTGCACGGCACGGTCCCATCCCTCGTCCACCTGCGGCTGGCAGCTGGCGGAGTTCGGCTACGACCCCTATCCGCTCTACCCCAACGGCACCGGGTTCTTTGACGCGGGCGGATACAACAACTACGGCGGTTACTCCGACGCCAGGATGGACCAACTGATCAAGGCAACCGAATACGGTTCCTCCTCCCAGGCGTTCACCACGTACGAGGACTACGCTGCCCGTCAACTGCCCTGGATGTGGCTGCCGTTGCGCGAAGGCCTGCTGGTCTACCGGACGAAGCTGCAAGGCGTCGTCCCGCTCAACCCCTTCTCCAGCGCCAACACCTTCGAAGACTGGGGCTACACCAAGTGACGGGCGTGTCGTGACTGGTTACCTCATCCGCCGGACCGGTCAGGCGATCGTGGTGGTGTTCGGAGTCATGGTCCTGACGTTCGTCCTGATCCATCTGGTGCCGGGCAGCGCCGCCCGGGCCACGCTCGGAACGCGGGCGACTGCCGAGCGGATCGCCGTCTTCAACGCTGCCAACGGCCTGGACCGGCCGTTGGCGGCGCAGTTCGTGACGTTCGTGAAGCAGGCCGCCCAAGGCGACTTCGGCACGTCGTACTCCCTCCACCAGCCGGTGTCCACGCTGATCGCGCAGCGGCTGCCGCGCGACGCTGTGCTGCTGGGGCTGTCCACCCTGCTCGCGCTCGCGGTCGCCCTGCCGCTGGGGATCTTCCAGGCGGTTCGGCGGGGCCGCGTCGCAGACCACGTCTTCACCGTCGTCTCCTTCGTGCTGTACTCGATGCCGGACTTCTTCTTCGCGCTGCTGCTGGTCGCGGTCTTCTCCGTACAGTTCCACCTACTGCCGCCCCAGGCCCCACAGGCCGAGTCCGTCGGCGGCATCCTGGCAGACCCGCGCGCCCTGGTCCTGCCGGTGGTCACCCTGACCCTGGTCAGCGTGGCCGGTTTCAGCCGTTACATGCGGTCCTCGGCCATCAACACCCTGGCGCAGGAGTACGTACAGGTCGCCCGCTCCAAGGGGCTGCCGGAACGGCTGGTCCTGCGCCGGCACGTCCTGCGCAACTCCCTGCTGCCGGTCATCACCGTCCTTGGGCTGGCCGCTCCGAGCATCGTCGCCGGCGCGGTGATCGCGGAGTCGGTGTTCAACTACCCGGGCATGGGACTGCTGTTCTACCAGGCCGCCACCAGCAAGGACTATCCCATCCTGCTCGGGTCGACCCTGGTGGTCGGTGTCGCCACTGTCATCGGCAGTCTGCTCGCGGACATCGCCTACAGCCTCCTCGACCCCCGGATCCGCTATGTCGACGCCTGAACCCGTGGACACGCCCGAATCGCCGGGCTCGTCCGACGCCGCACCCACGTCACTTGAACCCGTGTCTCCCCTCACCGTGCCGCGCGGCTCCGGGCGGCTGCTGGCGGCGGCGTTCGTGCGCAACCGACGGGCGCTGGTCGGACTGGGCATGGTCGCGGTGATCGCTGCGTTCTGCTTCGTCGGGCCGCTGCTGTACCGGACCGACCAGTCCACGGTCCAGCTCGGACTCACCGACCTCGCCCCCGGCGGCGGGCATCCGCTGGGCACGGACGCCTCCGGATACGACGTGCTGGGACGGCTGATGACGGGCGGGCAGTCGTCCCTCGAACTCGGCTTCGCGGTAGCCCTCGCCACGACCGTGATCGGAACGCTGTACGGTGCCGTGGCGGGCTATGCCGGCGGTATCGTCGACGCGGTCATGATGCGGGTCATCGACACGTTCCTGGCCGTCCCGGGCATCGTCCTGCTGCTGATCATGGTCAGCCTGTTCACACCCAGCCTCTGGCTGATCATCGTCCTGCTGTCGCTGCTGTCCTGGCTCGGAGCAGCGCGCCTCGTCAGGGGTGAGGTCCTCAACCTGCGGACCCGGGAATTCGTCCAGGCGGCACGGATGATGGGCGGCGCCGGCGGACGCATCGTGGTCCGCCATCTCGTGCCGAACGCCGTCGGCGTCATCATCGTCAGCGGTACCTTCACCGTCGCCGACTCGATCCTCACCCTTTCGGCATTGAGCTTCCTCGGGCTCGGGCTGCCCCCGCCGCATGCCGACTGGGGCGCCATGCTCTCCGCCGGCCTCAGCTCCCTGTACGACGGCTACTGGTGGCTGGTGTACCCGCCCGCGGCGATCCTGATCACCACCGTGGTGGCGTTCAACCTGATCGGCGACGCCGTCCATGATGCCCTGGACGTTCGCCTGCAACGCCCGTGACCGATGTAACGGCGGATGTGAGGACCAGCCGCATGCCATCCCTCCTCGAGGTCAGGAACCTCACCACGCACATCAGGACCCGTCGTGGCGTTGTGCGCGCCGTGGACGACGTGTCCTTCACCCTGGAAGCCGGTGAAACCCTCGGCCTGGTCGGCGAGTCAGGTTGCGGCAAGTCCATGACCGGCCTGTCCCTCATGGGTCTGCTGCCGCCCGGCGGTCGGCTGGTCGGCGGTTCCTCCGTCGTGCTGGACGGGCGAGAGCTGGTCGGACTGCCCGAACACGAACGGCGTCGGGTGCGCGGCAACGAGATCGCGATGGTCTTCCAGGACCCGATGACGGCCCTGGACCCCACCAAGACCATCGGCCACCAGGTCGCCGAGCCCGTTCTGCTGCACCGCGGCCGCACCCGCGCCCAGGCAGCCGAGCGGGCCGCCGAGGTCCTTGGCCTGGTCGGCCTGCCGCACCCCCGTGAGCGCCTGAAAGATTACCCCCACCAGTTGTCCGGCGGCATGCGCCAGCGGGTGCTCATCGCCATGGCCTTGGTCAACGAGCCCCGGGTGCTGATCGCCGACGAGCCCACCACCGCCCTGGACGTCACCATCCAGGCGCAGATCCTCAACCTGTTGGCCGACCTGCGCACCCGGCTCAGGATGGCGATGATCCTCATCACCCACGACATGGGCGTCACCGCAGGCCACGCCGACCGGATCAACGTCATGTACGCCGGCCGCATTGTCGAGAGCACCGGGACCGACGCGCTGTTTCGCGGCATGCGCCACCCGTACACCCAGCGCCTGCTGTCCTCCGTGCCACGGCTCGATCAGGACCCGGCCAGACGACTCCCCACCATCCCGGGCCTGCCCCCGGACCTCACGGCCCCGCCGGGCGGGTGCCGGTTCGCCGACCGCTGCTCGTACGCCACCGAGCGGTGCCGTGACGAGGAGCCGGAGCTCACCGGCCCGTACGGCCCCGAGGGCCACCGGTACGCCTGCTGGCATCCCACCGGCGGCCCCCTGCCACTGGCCGCCGGCGCTGCCGGACCCCGCCCCGCCGCGAGACCGGCGGCTGCTCCGACCCAGCCGCTGCTCGAAGCCCGCGACCTGGTCCGGCAGTTCCCGGTAGGTGGTAAACGGCTGCCCGGCCGCGGCAGGCGCGTCGTGCACGCCGTCTCCGGCGTCTCACTCGCGCTCGGTGCCGGCGAGACGTTCGGCCTGGTCGGCGAGTCGGGCTGCGGCAAGACCACACTCGGCCGTCTGCTGGTCGGCCTGGACCGACCGGACGCGGGCACGGTCACCCTGGACGGCACCGACCTCCGCCACCTGCGCGGCCGTGAGCTGCGCCGGCGCCGCCGCGACCTGCAGATGATGTTCCAGGACCCGTTCTCCTCCCTCGACCCCCGCATGCGGGTCGGCAGCATCCTGCGTGAACCCCTGCGGATCCAGGGCATCGGCACCGCCCGCCAGCAGAAGGCCCGCATCGCCGAGCTGCTCGCCGAGGTCGGCCTGCCCGAGCAGGGCCTGGAGCGGTACCCGCACGAGTTCTCCGGCGGCCAGCGCCAGCGCATCGGTCTCGCCCGCGCGCTCGCGCTCACTCCGAAGGTGATCGTCGCCGACGAGCCGGTATCAGCGCTCGACGTATCCGTACGGGCGCAGGTGCTCAACCTGATGAAGCGGCTACAGGCGTCGCACGGCCTGTCGTACCTCGTCATCTCGCACGACTTCGCGGTGGTCCGCTACCTCGCCGACCGGATCGGTGTGATGTACCTGGGCCGTATGGTCGAGGTCGGAAGCGCCGACGACATCCATCTGCGCGCTGCCCACCCCTACACCGCCGGCCTGCTCAAAGCCGTTCCGGTGCCGGACCCGGAAGTGGAACGGGCCAAGCGCGGCATCGGGATCAGCGGCGAACTGCCCAGCCCCGTCGCCCCGCCCTCGGGATGCCGCTTCCGCACCCGCTGCCCGCTGGCCCGAGAGCGGTGCGCGCGCGAAGAGCCCGCCTTGCGCCCCTTCGGCACCGGCCACACCGCGGCCTGCCACTTCCCCCTGCGCCCGGCACTCACCGACACCCCGGCAACCACGACGGACACACCGCCCAGTCGGTAGACCCCAGGCGGATCCCTCGTGGAACGGGTTCGCCGACACCAGGGGGCCCACGGTCTCGCGGGGTGTCCAACGGCACAACAGCGGTTGCAGGGAGAAGATCCTCGCCCCGGACTACACCGGCACCACGCTGCGCGAGAACCTGGGAGTCGAGCTGCCGGCCCGCGAAGCCGCACCTGTCTGCGTCTGACCCGGGCCGAGAGTCTGACTGGGTGTCGACGGCGTCCGGGACCGGCCAGGTCCCGGACGCGTATTGCAGGTTCTTGACATCCTCCCCCAGCTGAAGCAAGGGGATTCCTGGCTCAGGTGGCCTCCGGGAGCGGCGCTCCCAGAGGACTTCTGCCATCAGCACCAGCCGGGTTGAGACCAACCCGGACGAGCATCACGCGGGCGGAGTTCTTGTCCCTGGGGGACACGGCTCCGCACGCGGTGCACGCGTAGGTTCGTTCAGAGAGGGGAAGCGCGTGCTTGGTTCTCGCTCCGCACTCGGAACAGTCCATTGTGGTGTGGGCCGGGTGCACGAGGTGCACGATGCGGCCGTGTTTGCGGGCCGTCTCGGTCAGCGCGGTCCTGGTCGCCCCGATCGCGGCGTCGGCGGCCTTGCGGGCCATCGTCGACTTCGCGAGGAACTTCGGCTTGAAGTCCTCGACGGCGAGCTGGTCGAAGTCGCGCACGACCGTCTTGGCCCACTTGCGGGCGGTGTCCTGGCGCTGCCGGGCGACCTTCTTGTGGACCTTGGCCGCCGCGCGGGATGCTGTCCGGTAGCCCTTCGACGCGGCCGTGCCGCGCGCAGGTTTCCGCCTCGCCATCTGCTTCTGGTACCGGGCGAGTTTCTGTGCGGCCGTCTTCCCGTGCCGGGCATGCGGCAGGTCGTGGGCGTCGGAGGTGGTGGTGGCGGTCTCCTTGACACCCCAGGAGTAGGCGGCGGCGTCAAGCTGTGCGTTCGGCATGGCGTGAGTATCCAGGGCCGCACTGACACCGGATACCCAGGACCAACGCGAGGATCACTCCACCAACTTGGCAATTGCTGTGGTGCGGCGGTTGGAGCCGCAGGCCGCCAGACAGGTGTGGGCGCGCGGGGTGAGCCGGTGAAGATCAGATCCGCGAGGTCGCCAGCGCTGCCGAAACTGACAGCGGCACACGGTGATGACGGCGTCGTAGCCGACGATCAGCGTGGTCAGGGCCAGCGCGACGAGAGTGTCGCTGTGGTGCAGGTGGTGGGAGTCGAGGATGCGCAGCCACGCCTCCGTGCTGGTGATGCTGGCGCGGTACACGGTCACGTCCCACGGCCCGGTGGTGAACCCGCAGGTATCGGCGCGCGCGATCACGGTGTCCGAGGCGTCGGCCGTGGACATGTGCGGGACGGTGCCGTCGTAGACGAGCCGGATCCCATCCCGGGTGAGGTCTCGTTGCCGTGGGGCCTGAGACAGGAGGTCCTGCAGGTCCCGGATCTTCAGCTGAGCTTGACTCTGAAGCTTCCCGACTCTCCGCTGCCAACCACGTGCGCATCCAAGGACGTGAGGGGGCCGGAGAAAGGACGGTTGCCGTGCGGAACAATCTTCCCGTCCGTCCGTACTATTTCTACGCCAAGCCCTGCGCCATGGCACAGTCCGTGTCGTTGCACCGCGCACGGGGCCAGGCCCCGGCCGTCACAGACCCCCTGCGGCTGTGACACAAGGAAAGGCCAGCATCATGTCCAAGAACACGACCGCCTCCACGGAATTGACCTCGCAATACGCCGCCCAGGTAACCAGCGACCTCGAGCACAACCTCAAGGAACAGGATCGGGTCAGCGGGGAAATCACTGCACTGCAGCAGCAGTTGGCCACCTTGCAGCACGACCACACCGTGTTGGTGACCATGCAGAAGGCACTCGGCATCACTCCCCTACCTGTCGAGCCCGCGGCACCTGAGCAGGCCACCGTGCCGGCCCCCCGTAAGAAGGCCGCCTCGCGCACGAGCACCACCGCGCGGGACAAGAAGACCACCACTGCGCCCAGCCGCGAACGAGCCCGCAAGCCGGCCAAGAAGACCGGGGACGCGCCCTCAACAGCGGCAGAGCCCTCGCTGATCGAACTGGTCCGCCAACATCTCGCTGACCAGAGCGAACCACGCTCCACCGTCGAGATCACCGCCGCTCTCGACCAGGCCCACCCCGAACGTGGCGTCAAGAACACCGTCGTACGCACCACCGTCGAAAACCTCGTCGCCAAGGGCCAGGCCCAGCGCACCAAGCAGGGGCGCTCCGTGTACTACACCTCCCCCGACGCACCCCAGCCCACGCCATCCGCCCCCGCCGAGTCACAGCAGGAGGCACAACCCGCGCAAGTCCAGTAGCCTTTCAGGCCCCTCACCACGGCGCAACAGCACCCGCGCCCGAACCGCGCTCGGCTCGTGCTCCCGACCTGCTCTTGCTCCCCACCCTGTGACGTGGCTGCTGTCAGCAAGGCTGGTTGGCGTTATCGGTGCCGCTGGCCCCATCGAAATCGGTCCGGCACGCACCCGCGCACGTGTTCAGTTCCGGCTTGAAGCGGCCCCACACGAAGCCGTTGATCCTGTTCAGCGGTGGGTCCATCCCTGACTGGAAGCAGCTGCACCCGGTTTGCCCCTGGAGCCGGGGCAGGCCGGAAGGGGCCATCTGCATCGATAAGGCCAGCGGTCCTCGCAAGATCGAGGAGCCCCGGTTGCGGTTGGTGAAGGGGAGCGCTCCGTGAATCGAGGTGAACTCCGCGATCAGCTCCGCCTCGGCCTGGCCGGCGGGGGCTCGGCCACGGTGCGCCAGGCGACCAGGAGCGTGTCGGAGTCGGCAAGCTGCCAGATGTACACGCCGCCGCTGTGCCCGGCAATGCGCCCGTGGCCCTGGCGGCGGTAGGCGTTCAGCCGTTTGCTCAGCCCTTGACGGCCAGCGGCCTTGCCCACGTACACCACTGTGATGCCGGGCGCCCAGACGCTGTTCAGCGTGGTGGGGCCGTGAGCGTGCCGGATGGCGGCGGGATCCGGCCTGAAACGTGGGCTTCACCTGCACTGTTGCCCAGATCTACGACGATGACGAAGGCGGCCGACCCCACTAACGCTGGGGTCGGCCGCCGTCTTTCGGCTGCGGCCCTCTCGGGTACGGCCGCTGTCGGCTCAGGCCAGGTGGTCGAAGGCGCCGGCCTTCGCTCCAGCGAGGAGAGCCCCGATCTCCTCCCGCCTGTAGACGAGCGGCGTCTGCTCGGGCCGCTTCGAGTCCCGCATGGCGACCAGGCCGCCGATCACGCCGAACTCCACGCAGTTGTCGTTGCCCCCGCTGAACGGGCTCTTCTCCCAGGTGACGCCAGAGAAGTCCAGTTCGGCGGGATCGGGCTTGGTGGTGCTCACTCACAACTCCTTGAGCATTTTCTTGATACGGCTGCGGGTCTCGGGCGGGCTGAGGGCCCCCACTCTGTCGACGGGCGTGGGCACGGAACGCGGAGTCTCGCTCGGCGCGGGCGACGGTGTCTCAAGGGCGGCGGCTCTCACTCGGGCCTGGCGGACGGTGCGGTCGGCAATGCGGGGAGCCTGCCGCCGATCGCCTCGACCGCGCGAAGCCAGCCTTGGCGGACCTGGTCGCTGCTGCCGGGCGGGGCCTGCGTGTCCAGCTCGATAACTTCGCCATGAGCGCCTTGCACGGCGCCGGCCTGGATGGCCGCGATGAGGGTGTGTGCCTCAGCCGGGCTCGCGCCCGCAGCATCGAGAAGCTCGGTCACCCGCTGCTCGGCGTTCGCGGCCGTCTCTCCGTGCACGGCGATCAGCGGTAACTTCCGCTGTTCCGGGTGGTGGCCCATGATGTGAATTCCTCTGCTGCGGCGTGCTGTTCGACTGGTGCTACTACCTGAGTTCGACGGAGTACAAGGCGCCGGGGAATTCCCATCCGTCGGTGCCTTCGCCGATGTCCTCGACGATGACGTCGTCGATGAAGTGGTCCTCGAACTCGTCGTCGGTGAGTTCGCCGGCCACCCACGACCGTTCGATATCGTCCCAGCGGCCGTAGCGGCCGTCGATCCGCAGCGGCGCGGCGTCGCGGGTGCCGCGGTCGCGTTCGTCGTCGCCGGTCCTGACGGTGCCACTGATCTCGTACTGGCCCTGCTTGATGTGGTCGGGGAGCGGGTCGGCGGGGACGATCGCGGCGTTCTCGTACGCGGTGTGGATGATGTCGCGGTAGCTGCGGCGGATGTTGTACTCGGGGTCCGACAGCCAGTTGATCAGGGTCTGTGTCGTCACGCCGAGGCCGGCGTCCTCCAGTGCCTGATGGCCGCGGCGGGTGCCGGTCAGCTGGGAGAGCTGGGCGTGCCAGTGCCGGGCGGTGTAGGTGGACAGCCGGTGGCGTGGGGTGACCTGGGAGCGCAGGAGGTCGCCCAGTGCGGCGCCCAGGGAGTTGCCGCAGCCCGTGGGCCCTGCCATCAGTCGTCGCCTTCGAGGATGATCTCGCCGGAGTTGATGAACTTGCGCTTGACTTCACCGAAGCCGGTGCCGATCCGGTAGGTGGACGGCGGCTCCTCGGGCGGAGTCCAAAAGATGGCCTGGTCGACGTTGCGCAGCGCGACGAGCGTGTGGCCTTCGAGGACGGCCTTGAAGGCGACCGCCCAGTGCCGAACGGAGGCCTCGGCGACCATGCTCATGCGCCAGTCCGGGCGCCAGAACGGCGACTTCTGCTCGGGGCGCTTGGGCCATAGCAGGCGCAGCGCGATGGACAGCCGCGTCTTGTACGCCTTGTACGGGGCGCCGCCTGCGTCGACGAGCTCGGTGCGTACCTTCTGGGTCGCCTGGTAGAAGGGCTTGAAGAGGCTCTCGTTGGCCTTGCCGGTCCAGGAGTCGCGGATGGGTGGTGCGGCGCCGAGGTGGCCGTCCCGTACGAGCTTCTCGAGCTGCTTGATGTGCGGGGTGGTCACCCATACGCGGCCCTGCGCATCGGCGTCGTCGACGAGCCGCCCGAGCGGGTGCGGCATGTCGGTGCGCGTCCACGCGGGGATGTCGATGAGGTAGATGCCGGCCTGGCTCTTGTCGAACGCGTCCAGCGGGCCCGTGTGCAGCAGCTTGTTCGGGGCGAGCGGGACGGCCGAACACGCGGAGGGATAGGACCCGTTGCGGTCGATCAGGCACAGCACGCCCTCGCCGAAGGAGTCGGGTACGTCGATCTGGTCGCGGCGGACCCGCTTGCCGTTCTCTCTGATGTACGGGACGCGGGTGATGGTGATGTCCGGGTGGGCCCAGCGGGGCTCGCCGTCCATGTGCTCGCTGAACAGGGGCCACGGATCGTTGTCGCGGTCCTCGGTGCGGATGACGGGGATCGGGTGCATCTTCGAGCGGCCGACCGCGTCCTTGAGGATCCGCAGGGCGGGGAAGACGGCGTCCTTGGGCTCGTCGTCCTCGTCTCCGGGCTTCAGGATGTCCCGCTCGTCCTCCTCGTCGTCGGATTCGTCGGCCGGGCCGGGCCCATCCTGTCGGCCGGCGCCGCCTTCAGTGGTGATCTCCGCGTTCTGGTCGCTGGTTTCAGGCCGGAGTTCTCCGTCCTTCGTGAAGACCGCGCCGTCTGTCACCTCATTGGCCGGCTGGCAGAAGGCGCGAAGGGCTTCGGCCAGGCGGCGGCCCGGGCCGGTGTCCGGCAGGGAAACGGGCGCGGCTTCGTCGGTCAGGGCCGTCCTGAGTTCGGCCAACGTCTCATGGTCGTAGGCCAGCACGGCAGTGCGCAGCGCGTCCAGGGTGTGCGTGAGGGAGGCGGGCAGCCCCCGCTCGGCGCCCGAGGTGTAGGCAAGCGCGGCGTCCGCGAGTTCCACAGCCGCGCGATCGGGCCCTTGGTTACCGGGGATGTCAGTGAACCGGGCATGGAGAAGGTCGGGTTGAAGGTAGACGACACCGAGGGTCCCGAAGTCCCGCTCGGCGATGGTGACCTGGACCCGGGAAGGGTCATCGGTCGGTGTGAGTGTCATCAGGACATCGGCGTCCAGCAGGCCGAGCAGGCTGGGATCGCTGCTGTCCACGACGGCCAGGACCGGGACGTGGAGCGTGCGGGCCAGTGTCGCCAGGACCTGGGAGGCATCCGGCAGGCGGTCTCCGGACAGCGGCAGCCGGGGGCTGTGGGCGGCCTGGAGGCGGTCCACGACCACGAGGGCCAGGCCGTCGACGTACGGGGCGGTCTCCGCGATCGCCTCGGCCGTCAAGTTACTGCCTTCGTCGATCATCAGTGGCGCCTGCCGCAGCTGCTGGGCGACCTCCTGCTCGTGCGGAGTCAGCCGGCCCTGCTTCAGACGCGGGTACTCCCCACCGGTCTCGGCGGACAGGATCCGGCGGAAGATGTCGTCGGCGCTCGGTCCCGACGCGGCGTACAGCACACGGTGCCGGTCGACCAGGGCCGTGTGCCGTGTGGCAGCAAGTCCCAGCAGACTTCCTCCGACACTGGGGTCGGCGGCCACCAGGGTCAGCCGGCCGGCCTGGAGCCGTCCGGCCACGCTGTCCAGTGCGGGCAGCCCGAACGCCGGGCCGCTCGCTGGGGCGGAGTTCAGGGCGGTGCCGATGGCGTCGCCGAGCGTGGCGAGCCGGCGGGGCATGCTGTCGCGACTCGAAGGGCTCACGGCGCCTCCTGCGGTCACCGCACCGGCGGCCGCGGCCGGATCGGATGACGGAGCACGGGGAATCGGGCCGTCGGGCAGCAGGACCGCGACCGGCGTGGAGCCGCGCAGGAGCACCTGCGGCTGTCCCAGGGCCGCCCGGTTGACGAGGTCGCCGAATTCCTTCTGGGCGGCGCTGAGGGTGCAGGACGGGAAGTCCTCGGAGTTCCGGGCGGCGGGAAACCGGTTCAGCGGTGCCAGCACCACGCTCACTACGGTGCCCTTGTCGCGTTTCTGGATCCGCGTGGTCTGCCCGCTGGCGGCCAAGGCGTACAGATTGTTCCGGGCTGCCGTCGCACTCAGGGGTGCCTGTTCCGGTGTACTCACCCTCCCTGGACCTGCAACTCACTCAATTCTATCAGCCATTCACTCATGTACTCGATGGCAGTCACACGAATGATGTGCACTTTTCACTCTCTCTGATGGGAGGGCATTCTGTGTGGTGGCCCGCCGGTCTGCGCGGCCTATTCCGCAATGTCCAGGTCGTCGGGCTCGGCCCGGTCCATACAGGCCTCCGTATCGGCGTTTTCACTCGCTTCCGGGAGGACGTGTGCGCACAGGCAGAGCCGAAGCCACCGCGCGGAGTGCCAAAGCCTTGCCCTACTCTTTGCACACCGGCCACCTGGCCAGCAGAGGCCGCACACACCGGCAGCGCCCTTGGGGGGCAATCACCCTGCCTATCTGCACACTTCGGGCTGCCGTCGCGACGGCAGCCTTCTTCAGCTCCGTGATACTCACCGCTGGCCCTGCGGCCGCCGACACCAGCATGCCGATCGGCGCCGACAGCGTGCTCGACACCGTCGTCGAGGGGCGCCCACCAGACCTCTGCATCAGCAGCGGCAGCTACCGCCAGCCGACTCCGGTCAGGATGAGCAGCCACAGGCCGTAGCCATTGCGATCCTCGGTCGTCCCGAAGGGCGACCGCCAGCCGCGAGGGTGGCCGATGTTGGCCCGGTACTGGTTGATGTTGCGATCCTCGATTGCCCAGGAGGGCGACCGCCAGGAACCGGGGCTTCCGCCGGTTCCCTGCATCACCATGTCGCGATCCTCGGTCGTCCCGGAGGGTGACCGCTCAGTGCCGATCCCGGACAACGTCCTGCGGACGTAGACGCGTTGCGATCCTCGGTCGCTCCGAAGGGCAACCGCTGACCGCGATGACGTAGCCGCGCTCGCCGACGGTGATGGAGCTGCGATCCTCGGCCGCCCCGGCGGCTGCAACACGATGGGGCACGCCGCGCACATCTTCCGCATGAGGTTGTGATCCTCGGTCGCTTCGGAGGCAGCTGTCACGGTCTGAAGCTGTTTGAGCGCGTCCACTTCAATGTGGTTGTGATCCTCGGCCGCCCTGAGGGCGACCGTCACGCCAGGCAGCTCGACGCTGGCTCCCTCGGGCAGCCAGTAGTCGCGATCCTCGATCGCCTCAGAGGGCGCCGCCAGCGGGCCTCGGCCACGTGGGATCCTCGGTTGCCCCGGAAAGCGACCGCCGGCCGACGACGGCCCTCGTCGACTCGCCGACGTCGCGTTGTTGGGGCTGGCACGCGGCATAGCCCGACTTCACTGGATTTCTGCCTCGCCAACCGCAGCCTGCCGACGGCGGTGCGGGTACGAGTGGGCCCGTCGCGGCGGCGTACAGTTCCGGGCGTCCGGAGCCATCGCGAGTGGCTCCGGACGCCCAGCCTCTGGTGCTTCGTCAGGATGCGTTTTCGGGGGGCAGGACGAGCTGGAGGTAGGCCTCCAGCGTCTTGCCGTCCAGGCCGCTGTCCATCGTCAGCGCGTTGCTCAGGGAGCGGATGGTGACCTGCCGGGGCAGGTCGAGGCGCCGCTCGGCCTCACCGATGATGTCGTTGATCACGGTCTGTGCGGAGTACGGGAAGTGACGGACGTGCCAGCCGAGCATCCTGGACACCGGCCGTGTGATCCCGACGAACTGCCAGTCCTGGTTGTCCACGAGGTCCTCGTGCGAGTCGCCGCCGTTGGCGAGCTCGTCGAGCACGGCGTGGCGGATCGTGCTGCCCAGTTCCTCGGTCGGGATGATGCGGTCCAAGCTCGCGGCGACCTCCCAGGCCAGTTCGTCAGCCAGTTCACGGACTGCTTCCTCGTTGCGGTGGCGCAGGGTCCAGCGTTTACGGACGGCGGGCCGCTCCCACAGGGTGCGGGTGAAGTTCTCCGTGAAGCGCTGGCGTACGTCGGCGGCGCCGCGGGAGAGGGAGTCGTTGTCTCCGGAGGACATGGCGGCCTCCACGCCCTCGGAGGACTTGCTGCGGGCCTCGGCCCAGTCCTCCGCCACGGGGCGGGCCCACATGCTGCGCCCGCCGATCGTGGCCTGCGGCAGCGGGATGCTGTTCTCGCCCCGGGAGATATAGGCGCGCAGCGTGGAGGACGTGATGCCGGCCAGCTCGGCCATCTCCGGGATGCCGACCAGCTGGTCGCCGGTGAACTCCGGGGCCGTGAGGCGGACCACGCACTCCTGCAGAGGAAGGCCTTCGCCGCGTTCGGCGCGCGCCGCGGCCCACTTCGTCAGATGATCGGGCCACCCCTGCACGGCGGGGGCCGCCTTGTCGAAGTTGGCGACCTTCAGGATCTGTCCGCGGGCCGGGTCGGCGTGGTCGTCGATGAGGTCGGCGGCGTGGATGGTGGTGGCAGCGCGGACCGGTCAGCGTTCGTAGCGCTCGCTCGCGCCGTCCCAGACCTGCTGGGGCCGGTACCAGGTGGTGCCGTCCCACCAGTAGCCGCCGGAGCGGAACAGCAGCGGCAGCCCCCACCAGTATTCGTGCAGGGCGGCGGTGTCACGGTCGTCCAGGAGCAGGACGGTCATGCCGTGCTCGGGGTGGTAGCGCACGGACCAGCCCAGGTCCGTGCGCAGGGGGTCGGTGGTGAAGGCCAGCCAGCCGCCGTTGCGGTCGCGGTCGCAGCGGCCCCACATGCCTTCGGCGACGCCGGCAGCCGTCCCAGCAGAAGTAGTCGGGCACGATGATGCGTCGTCGGAGCTCACTTCGGTGCGGATACGGATGCGGATGCCGGGGCAGGAGGAGTCAGCGTTTCGCACCGAGGCTGAGGATTCGATGAGGAGCGGGCGTCAGTCGGAGCCGAGTGCGACGGCGACCACGAAGGTGAGCACGCCCGCGACAGCGGCGCCGGTGAGGACCAGTTCGGCGAGAGCCGGAACGGTGTTCGTCCGGCCGATCAGCGGACGAAGCGGTGCCCGCAGCGCTCCGGTGAGCGGGACGGCGAGAGCCGCCGCCGTGACCGCGTGGCGCGCGGCCCGCGCGGACCCTCGACGGCGGCCGTTCGCGCGTGGCACGGCGATCGACAGCGTCGCGTTGCAAAGCATCGCGAAGGCGAAGAACCCGCCCGCGTGGACCAACGCGGCGGTGAGCCAGAGCAGCGGGTCGGTCCAGCCCTCGCCGACGGCCTCCGCGGCGGCCAGCAGCGCGCCGCAGAGCCCGGCCGCCGCCCCGGCGAGGCCCACGACGTGCCGACGGGTGAACCGCACGGCGGAGGCGAAGCGCCGGTGTGTCACAGCCTGGTCCACTGCGCGCGTCAACGGCGCCGGGAGGTGCACGGCCAAGCCTCGGACTACGGGCGCCAGATCGTCGAGCCAGTCACCCGCCGCCGCACTCTCCCCTCGCCCGCGCGGGCCCGGTGGGAGGAGCCGGTGAGCTCGCAGGACGCGCGTGCCCGCCAGGGCGGCCGCGGCCGTGGGGAGCGCCAGGGATGCGACGAGCCAGGGTGTCATGCCGTTCCATTGACCTCGGTCGGCGCGCAGCGCCACGGCCGTCCAATCGGTGAGCGCGGTGGTGGCGATCAGCGCGGCGCACAGGCCCCAGGCGCGCAGGAGTTGACCGATCCGGAAGCGCGGCTGCGGCTCGTCCCGTCGCAGCAGGACGGCCCTGGCGGCGGCGAGCGCCGCCAGGGCCGGGACCAGGAACAGGGTGAACGAGACCACAGCGTCGTACGGGTCGTCCTGCCATGGGCTGCCCGCGCGCACCGCTCGGACGTGGGAGGTGACCTCGGCGAAGGCGGTGAAGAGCACGGCCGTGGCGAGGCCGTCCCGCGCGGCCCGGCGGACCGCGGTCCGGGCGGGGTGGTCGGCGGGGAGCGTCGCGTCGGCGGCCGCCGGCACGTCGGGACGGTTTGGCATGACAGAATGGTACACGCCGCGTACTACGCCGTGCGTAGTAATCTGGGTCCAGGCGAACGGAGAGAGGCGGTCGGCATGCAGTCCAACGACGCCCAGACGCTGGTGCCCTGGCCGACGGGCCGCTGCACGGGTATGCCGTGAACGCAGCCATCGAGCGGCTAGTCGGGGAGCGCCTCGGGCCCGGCAGCCTCTACGGTGCGCTCACCCAGCTGGAGGCCAAGGGGCTCGTCGAGCCGGTCGAGGAGTCGGGGCGGCAGCGCCCCGTGCAGCTGACCGCCGAGGGGCGGGCGGTGCTCGAACGGGAGCTGCGGTCCATGGCCAAGGTGGCCGCCGCCGGGCTGCGCAGCCTGGGGGTGAGCCCGGCATGGGACCCTCACCCCCAGGCGTGTCCTCGACGCTGACGGCCTCAACGACATGCACCGCCTCACGGGCGGGGACAAGTGCATGTACCCCCAGAGCAACTGGTTGAAGGACACGCTGCGTGAGCCCTTCCAACTCGTCGAGCCCAGCGACATCGCCCACCAGGACGCATGCTCCCGGTTCGAATTCCTCACCTCCATGATCGCCGTGGACAACGACGAGGACTTCCGCGCCGTCCCCTGGTCCGGAGAGTTCTTCCTCGACTCCATCTGGGGCTACGACGGCAACGGCCTCGCCGCCACCATCGAAGCTGAACTCACCGACACGTGGCCACTGCTCGGCGCTGGCGCGTTCGGCGGCGAACTCTCCCGCGCCCAGAAGTCCCTTGCCACGCTCACCGAGTGGAAGGCCAAGCGCCGAGGATGGTGATCCTCCGTGCCAGGCCGGGCAGCCCACGAAGGGCGACAGCCGCGTCCTGCCAGACTCGGCACCCACCACTCCGCTCGGTGACGAGGGGACGGCACTCCCCTCAGGGATCGCCACGCCCGGCTGCCCGACAGCGTCTTCCGCTCCCTGGATCCTGGCGGCCCTGATCCTTCGCCTGGGGTACCGGCCACCGTCGGTGAACCCGATCAAGATGAAGCCCCGGGTTACTCGGGCTTCATTTTGTGCTGGCTCCGGATCAGTTGCTCGTCTTGGAACACCGCTGGCTACAGGTGTGGGTAGGTGCAGACGCATCCGGCCTTCCAGTCGGCCAGCGACTGGGGGTGCCACTTGAAGGTCAGAGTCTCCCCGGCGAGCGGGAAGCGCGGGCAGAAGATGCCGTCCCACTGGTTCGTGAAGTGCCTCATGCCGACTTCCCTGTCGTAGAAGGCGGGTTGGCCACAGTGGGTGCACACGGAGACAGGGCCGGTGAACGTCTGGAACGCGCCCGGGTGGCTCAGGATCGGGTGCCTCCAGAAGCTGTCGAGCGTGCTCGGGTACCGCTCCCGGACCATGCGCAGAGAGTGGTCGTCCCAGTCCATGCGCAGCAGGCCGGCCGCGGCGGGGAATGCGGGGCAGAACACGGCGTCTTCCTGCTCGGTGAAGTGGCTGGCACCGTTGGTGCTGTCGTAGGCCGGCTGACCGCAGGCGGTGCAGATGCCGATCTCGCCCTCGTAGGTGCGGATGCTGGCGCCGGGCGCTTCCAGGGCTCGACGGCGAGCCTGTGTGAAGCGGATGTCGGAGTGGGCTGCGGCGGCGCGGGTGTCGAGTTTGCGACGGCGGTTGCGCGTCATCGTGAAGTCCTTGCTGGCACGCCCACGCCCGCGTCGAAGCGAGGAAAAGTCGATCATGGTGCGCGATTCGGAGAACCTTCTCCGCCTACGGGGCGTGGGTGCTGATCCGCGGGGAGCCTGGCGTGCGCGTCGCCTCGCCCGGGATTCCACCGCTTCGGTCACCCGGGCGGGCATCCAGATCAGGAGCGTGCGCTCGTGGCAGATCCCGGGTGAAGGCAGCGCGTCACGTCGACCGGGATTAGGACATAGCTGTAGAGGACGACCGGAACTAACAATTCTACAGATCACGAAGGCCCGGACCAGATGGTCCGGGCCTTCGCCGTACCCCGCCGTATCGGCCCTGTACTCCCGAAGCTGCCGCGAAGTGACAAGTAGCTCTCTGTAGCCGAACTGACGACTGGTTGTCGCGGCGTTCCGCGTTGCCCCTGGTCAGCTTTGTGGTGCTCTGCGGGGTTAGGAGTAGAAGCCCCGGCCGTAGTCCTCGCGTGACACCGTGAAGTCGTCAGGGCGATCCTGGCGGAGTTCTTCGTAGCGTTCGGCGAAGATGTCCAGTGCCTCGTGGAGGGTGCAGGCGCGTGCTTCACGGATCGCCTTGATGGCGAAGATGATCCGGTGGTTCACGATGTCGCGGTCGACACTCTCGGGCAGCTGTTCCATAAGCCCGACAGGCTAGTGCTCTGGCCGGGAGGGTTCACCGCGTTGTGGCAGGCGGTGCAGGGTTTGCGGAAATCCGTTTCGAGCGTTGCCTCGGTGCCTCTACTGTGGCGCGGTGATGACTCAGGTGATCGTTGTCAACGGTGGTTCCAGCTCGGGGAAGTCCGGGATCATTCGGTGTCTGCAGGCGGTCCTACCGGATCCGTGGCTGGCCCTCGGGACAGACACGTTCGTTGAGGCGATGCCGGCGTCCATGCAGATGTCCGATGGTGGGATCGAGTTCGCTGGGGACGGGGAGGTGATCATCGGTCCGGAATTCCGAACGCTGGAAGCAGCATGGATCGAGGGGGTCGCCGCGATGGCCCGTGCGGGCGCCCGGGTCATCGTCGATGAGGTCTTTCTCGGCGGGGCGTACTCACAGCAGCGATGGCAGAAAGCCTTGGGTGAACTGCGCGTTCTGTGGGTCGGAGTCAGGTGTGACAGTGCGGTTGCCGCAGGCCGTGAGGTTGCCCGAGGCGATCGGACCATCGGGATGGCCGCCTCGCAGGCGGATGTGGTTCACCAGGGGGTGACCTATGACCTGGAGGTGGACACCACGCATACCGAATCGATGGAGTGCGCACGGACCATCGCCGCACACGTCAAGTGATCGACAGACCGGCAGTCTGCCGCTGTGACCGCAGCACCAGGACAAGTCAGGCTGCGGTGGTGAGCGGGCGTCCGCCCCAACGGATCCCCTTCTCGCTTCGTATGCGGGCGCGTTCCTTGCGTTCGGCTGCCAGGACGTCGCGGTGGCGGGCGTTGACGTTGCGCCACCGCAGGTATGCGTGCAGAGCTCGGGTCTGCACGGTGTGGTTGGGGTGGTGGGAGTTGGCGAGGGTGAACTGTCTCAGCGGTCCGAAGTGCGCCTCGATCGGGTTCGCCCAGGAGGCGTAGGTCGGGGTGAAACACAGCTCGACCTTGTGCTTCTTGGCCCAGCGGCGGATGCCGCTGCCTTTGTGGGCGGAATCCATCAAGCTCACAACCCGGCTGATGCGAGCGGGAGTCGAGGCGTCCATGGGTTCCGTCGGGGACTCGTACGCCCTCGCGGAGAACCTCTGGATGCTCATCAAAACCGAATGCATCCGCGGCCGCACCTTCACCACGAGGGCCGAGGCCAACCTCGCGCTCTTCGAATACATCGACGGCTTCTATAACTCCCGCCGCGTCCAGGAACGGCTCGGCTTCCTCAGCCCGATCGAGTTCGAGGAGAAGCACTACGCCGAGCAGGCGACGGCCGTACCAACGAATCTGAACACCCATCAACCCCTGCTGACCAGCTGATCAGCACCTCCCGCATGACGGGGGAACCTCAGGCTGCCGTCCTGTTCGCGGCGGATCTCGAACCGAGGCAATGAACGGCTGTGCCGCTGGCTCCCAACGTTGCACACGAGCCCCGATACGGCCGTCGGTTACCTGCCTCGCGTGTCAGAAGCCTAATAGCTGAGCCGCTAAAGAGACCTGACAGCCCTGGAAAAATACCGTTACCGTTTTCCGGACGGCCGTGGGCTCATCTCCCAAATGGGCGCACCATGAAAGGCCAGCCAACCGGCTCGCAGGCGACCTAGTACTCCAGCAGCGCTTTGACGTTTTCCCTGTTCAGGGGCGGTTTCGGTGAGTGTAGTGGGCTGATGGTCGGCCCGTGTTCTCTTTCCCGGACCGCCCCTCGATCGTGTGCAGCCGCCGCTGATAGTGGCAGCGGCGAGCGACGGCTTGGCGTCGTCTGCGCCAGTGTGACCATCTCAGCGCGCGTGCGATGAGGTGTTGGTGAACGGCGACGGGTGAGTGGCCAGTTGCCAGGAGCCCCCATCTTCCGCTGTGCTTCGGCATGTCGAAGTCGACAGCTCGCTGCGGCTTCCTGATCTGATCGCGGGCTAGCGTCTGAGGCCGCCCGCACACAGCTGTACTGCACCGTCGCACTGCGGGCGAGGCGGCCCGGCGGGCCGCCGTAGCCCCTCGTCTCGCCTGCTATCTCAACGCCTGCGGAAGCGCGGGCGGCGGGAGCATCAGGCGGCGGCGTCGGCGCCACCATCGGCGCGACAGTCGCACGACGAGCCAGATCCCACCGGTGATCATTCCTGCGGCAACGGCCATGCCGCTCTGGTGCCGGTAGAACTGCCACAGTGCCACGGTGGCGGCAGCAGCCAGCAGCAACCACAGGCAGCAGAAGTAGAGCCAGAACGCGATCGACAAGATCACGTCGAAGCGGCGTATCCGAGCGAGCTGGGAACACACGTACCGCGTGCTCTCGTCATCAAGTACTACAGAGGGCATAACAACTCCCTGTTCAGCACGCTACGTGGAGCGCGGAACCGTCCGGACCGGGGTGCCGGAAGCCCCGACACGCGCCGCACCGTAGGAAGTTGCGGGCCCCTGTGTCTCTTTCGCCACCGATGCAGACACGGGGTCATGCCTTCCGGCCTGCGCAGCAGGCGTCAGGAGGCGGGGACAACTACGCTTTGTCCGCGGATAATCCCAACAGGTGCGCGGGTCGAGGGGGAGGGCTTGAGCGATCAGGCTCCCCGTCGGCTCGGCCGGCCTGCCGGGCCGCTGTCGAAGGCCCCTGATGCCAAGCCCCTTGTGGCCGCGTTCCTCCGCAAGCTACTGGACCAGGCCAACCTCACCCAGGCCACCCTGGCCACCGACCTCGGAATGAGCACGAGCGCGCTGTCCACCCGGTTCCGCGGCGAACGGCTGGACTGGCCGTTCGTGCAAAAGGTGATCGAGCTGTGTTCCAAGAACCGCGACCCGCGCACACGTGAGCACTGGCTCGAGCTGGCCAGGCGACTGTGGGAGGGTCGTGCGGCAGCCGCGCAGGGGCCGCCCAGCCGGTCACTCAACGGCAGGGACATCGTCATCGACAGTCTCCTGCACGTCGCCGAGGCCGAGACCGGCAGAGCCGAGGCTCTGCAGGAACTGTCCGACAAGCAGCGGCAGCTCGACCAGGCCGTGCGGGCACGCAGGCAAGCCGAAGCGGCAGTGCAGGCTGCCAGTTCACTGAACGCGGTACTCGCGGTCTGGGTCATCGTCATGGCCGACGAAGTGGAACGCGCCCAGGGTCACCGCAGCACCCTCGCCCGACGCACCCCCCTGGACCGCGACGAGCTCGTGCGCGTGGACACTCTTCTCAGCCTGGCCGTGCGCCACCACGAGCGCATCACATTCGACAGCACCAAAGCCGCTTCCGACCTCGACCGGGCCACCTCGGTGCTCGCAGGCCTGATCAGCTGCGGTCGCCGCCTGCAGGAGGACATCGCACGGCTGCACGCGGACAAGCCGTCGCCAGTCGACAACCGGGAGCCCGGCGGTAACCGCGTCCTGCCCATTCCCTTCGACGCTGCGCGGGAGTTCGCGGCCAACATCGACAGGGCGCTGGACCGCATTGAGGACTTCAGCAACACCATCGGCCAGGAGGTCCAGCAGACCGCCGGCGCCCTGGCCGCCCTCGACCCCGTGGGCGCGGACCATTCTCCACTGCCGGCCGCCCCCGCCGCCCACTCCACGGGATATCGGCCGGGCTCCTTCCTCGCCCTGCTGACACCGGAGGACCATGACACCCTTCTGCAGCTCGGAGACCAGCGCCGCACTCAGAACATCTTCCAGTTCTCGCTCATGGACGGCGTAGTCCTCATCAAGTCGGGCCTGCTGGTCCGCAAGATCAGAACCGGCGCGGGCGCGTTCAACGTGGGCGTATGCGGCGCTGGCGACATAGCGGGTGACACCCACGCTCTGACCCGCATGCCCACCAACGAGTTCGTCGAGTACCTGCGCAACGGCGACGTGGTGGTCATCCCGTCCCAGACATTCGCCGAACACCTGCGCGCGACACCATCGGTCAGGCAAGCACTCCTGACCTCAGAGGCGCGCGACAGCGCCCGCTCCAGCCGACAAGCCGGCAGAGGACCACGAGCGGCCCTCACCAGACTCCTCGTCAGGCTCGCCGAGTCCTACGGCGAAGCAATCCCCGACGGCATCGGCATCGCCCTTGACGCGCTCACACTGCGCAACCTCGTCTCCGACGCCGACGTGGCACTCGCCGAACTCACCCGCGAGGACCTCGCCTACGCCCATGGGAAGCACATCGTCATCCCGAGTCTTGACGCCCTGCGCGCCAGCCAGTAATCACCCGCACCAGCCGGATCCCTCGAGGGCAACGCCCGCGGTCACGACGAAAGTGCGCCCGCACACCGCGATGCCGGACTCGCAAAACCGCCGCATCAGTGCCGATGCAATCGAGGCAGCCTACAAAGGCACCCCCTCGGCCCACGACCGCCTGTCGCAGGCGAGTTGAGCGTGGGCACTGTCCGTGCAGCCGTCCCGGCTAGGGTGTCGGGCATGAAGTCGCGCACCGCGCAGACCGTGCGGTGGAGCATCCCGCAGCCGCAGCGCGGTGACACCATGTGCAGCTCACGGCACGAGGACCTGCACCCAGGACCTCGTCGCCGATGTCTTCCTGCGTGACGCGGGCAGCCCGCGCATCCCGTACTGGACGGTGGTCTTCGAGGCTTGCCGCCAGGCGTCGCGGCGTTCCTGCAACGCCCCGTTGTAGAGAGAGCAGTGATCCCGGAGCATCTCGGCCAGCGCCTGCTCCTGGCGGACGGTGAGCCGCATGAGGAACTTGTACGCACGGATCATCCAGCCCACCCCCTCCGGCCAAGTCCGGACAATCCTACTGCACTTGGTGCATGTCGCCGCGCTGGGAACCGGATCCCGACATCAGATGGGGAAACCATGTAGTTTTCAACCTCCACGCGCACTTGGTGTTTATCACGAAATGCCGGCGTGAGATCTTCAACGACGGCATGCTGACGCGCTGCGAAGCGATCATGCAGGACGAGTGCGAGAGCTTCGGCGCGAAGCTGCGGGAGTTCAACGGCGAAGGCGACCACGTGCATCTGCTCGTGCGCTACCCGCCGAAAGTCGTCCTGTCCAAACTCGTCAACTCCCTCAAGGGCGTCAGCTCCCGGTACCTGAGGGCGGAGTACACCGGCCGGATCAACCGGATCGGGGCGGGATCCGTGTTCTGGTCCCCGTCCTACTTCGCCGCGTCCTGCGGCGGCGCACCACTGAGCATCGTCAAGGACTACATCGACAACCAGAAGCGACCGGTCTGACCGTCACCCCGAAGACTCAGAGATCTCCGGCGCTGCACGTCTCCGGGCCGAGCATTCCCGCCCGGCCTGAAGGCCGGGATTCCCTGCGAAGAACAGGGGATGGCATCCGCGGCTGCCCCATCGATAAGGCTGTCACGCCGAGACGATATCCATCCGAGAACCCATGGCTCTGCGCACCGCACAACGGAAACAGGGCTTCCCACCCGTAATATCGCTGAGCCGGAGCATACTGCGGCCAGAGCGTCCTTCCCGATGCACCGCAACCAACCCACCGAGGCTTCGCCAAGGCCAAGACCCCGAGGAGCGAGCAATGTCCGAAAGCACCACCCACACCACCGAGTTGACTTCAAACTACGTCAGCCAGGTGACCAGCGACCTCGAACACAACACCAAGGAGCAGGAGCGCGTCACAACGGAACTCGCAGCGCTGCACGAGCAGTTGGCAACACTGCAGCGAGACCACACCGTCCTGCTCAACATGCAACAGGCACTTGGTGTCCCGGCCTCCCCGCCCAAGCCGACCAGCACCAGCGGCTCCACAGTGCCCTCCCCCGGGAAGAAGTCGGCGTCTGCGTCCGGCACACGCCCGTCGACGGCGAAGGCACCGTCGCAACGCTCCCAGGGCAAGACGGAGGCCTCGAAGACAGTGCAGCCCACTCTGGTCGACCTCATCCACCAGCATGTGACCGCGCAGAGCGAACCCCGCTCCGCGGCGGAAATCGCCGAGGTCCTCAGGCAGGCCCACACCAAGCGCACCATCGACACCAAGGTCGTGCGCACCACCCTCGAAAACCTGGTGGCCAAAAGCCGCATCCAGCGGACCAAGCAAGGCTCCTCGGTGTTCTACACCGCCGCCGGTACGCCGGAGCCGACGGCAGCGTCCAGGGGCGAGGTACAGCCCGAAACCGCCGCATGAGCCTGATCCGCAGCCGATCCTGCCGATGATGCCACGGCCTTGGTTCAGCGTCCCTGGCCACGGCGCTGGGCGGGACGCGCAGTGCGGCGCGGACGGCGGGGCCGATACACCTGGCCGTCGACGGGCTCAGCGGTGGGTGAGGAGAAGCCGCCGGGGACAGCAGGCCGTGCTGCAGGCGCCGGCACCTGCACCCTCGGCGCTTGCCCCTCCCGCCGCTGATTCGCGCGCGAAGACTGGGGAACGCGGGCCAGGACCCGGGCGTTGGGGATCAACGGGGCACAGGCCTCACAGACCTCTTCGAGCGTCCAGACGCGTCCTACGAGGGGATCGTGCTGGAGGACGAGTGCCACGCCGCCCGCGCAGTGGGTGGTCGTGTCGGGGTGGGCTGTGCACTGCGTGGAGCCGCAGTGGCACCAGGCGTTGGCGTGGACGGTGGCCACTCGCGCGTGGGCGGCGGCGTGCTGAGCGGCGAACGTCCGCAGCCCGGCCACATCTCTGGAACGGGGCGGCATCCGGCATGCCGCAGTGCTGCAGGTGACCGTTGCGGTCCGGTCGGCGTGCCCGGTCAGGCGGATCGTCCAGACACGGCCGGGGACAGGGTCGGTGGAGGGCTCGCTGGCAGCAGTCGTCACAGGTGTCCGTTCCTGAAGGGATCGATGGCGGTGAGGCAGTCCACTATGAGCTACCCGGCAACGGTGCGGCATCACCTTCGCGTCGGCGCGGCGGTGTGCAGTCAGCATCGTGGGGTTGCCAGGCAGTACTACGCAAGCCGAGGCCGACCGGGGTTTGGGAGCGTGAAGGCATGTCTGGCCCCGGCCGACAGGCCGGGGCCGGACATGCTGGTGGTCGTGAAGGGCGGTCGCCTACGCGGCGAAAGGCTCCATGAGGCTTCAGCCGAACGATCGTCCTCATGGGCAATAGGTGAGGCCCGGGGACACTGTCCCCTCCACAACCACACCCCCCACAACACGATCAGGCGGCGGAGCATTCCCGCTCCGGCAGGGTGCGCAGCGCCGGGAGGTGAACGAACGACGGGTGAAGGCCCGCTGCGGCTGTAGGCGTGTCCTGCCCCATCCTGCCGCCGTTGGGCGGTGTAGCGCAGACAGGGCCACCTCCGTGCATCCAGGTCCTACTCCCGCAACCCCACCCAGTCACGGTCCAGGATGGCGTAGACGACCGTAGGCCGCCCACTGCGGTAGACCCATTGAGCCGCGTGCATCGTGAAGTCGCAGGTTACGGGTCTGGTGTGCGCAGGGTTCTCGATACTTGTGCAAGTCGCGGGCGGATGACTTCGGTGAAGATCGTCGGTCAGCGGGAAACTTCGCGGTTCGTCAGGACCAGCAGGGCCCTCACCAGGGTGGTCGCCCACTTCGGGTCGGTGCGGACCTTGCCGAGGACCCGTCAGTTTCTGAGATGGGCGAAGCCGTGCTCAACCGGCGCCTGGACGGCGGCCAGCGCCTTGTTGGACAGTTTCTGCCCTCGGGTCAGGGGCGCAGGCGGCGAGCAAGCCGACGCCTCGCGCACCCAGCGGCCGGAGTGTCCACCGACTTCATCTACCGACATCCCGTCCTACGCCCGCAGGTCGAGGCGCTCTGCCGGGCACGAAGCTATTCCATCCCGGGCGACGCAGCTCACGCCCCCGGCGCCGAGGCTGCCGCCAGTACGCTGGTCCGCCGCCTCATCCAACAGCTGGCCGCCGACCGCCGCAAACACCGTGAAGAAGTTGCCCAACTGCGGGCCGCGCTCGCTGCGGCAAACGGCGAACTGCACGCCCTGCGCCAGCACTTGCAGGGGTGAGGCGGCCGCCCTGCGGGCCATCTCAACCGTCAGTAGCCTCTCAGGAATGACGACGTTACAAGATCTTGCCGCCTCGCCTGGACCGAGTCGAGACGGAATTCGCACTGCATCGGCTGGCCCACGACTACTGCGTGGGTGCCGACCACCGCGACCCAGTCCGCTGGGAGGCAATTTGGACAGCGGACGCCGCGTGGGAGACCAGCTCGGGCCAGATATTCACGGGGATCGAAGCCATCCGCGCGGCGGTCGAGCAGCAGTGGCAGGCATTCCCGATCATGCAGCATGCCACTGCCAACCACACGGTGGAAATCGACGGCGCTGCCGCGACCGGACGATCGGACGTCGTGGTCCTGGCCCAACTCCGCAACCACCGCTGGATTGTCGGTGGAGGTACCTACGAGGACGAATACCGGCGCGAGGGAGGGATCTGGCGCATAGCGCGGCGCCGGGTAGTACGTCCCTTCGACCTTGCGCCGTTGGCACCAAGCGATGGGCCCGTCGATGTCGATGCACCGGTTCGGGCCACTGAGCAGTGTGCGTAGTGAAGTCGCAGGTCACGGGTCTGGTGTGAGTGGCGATTCAGGTACTCGCACCGGTCGGCGGCCGATGACCACGGTGTAGGTCATCGGGCAGGTCCCATTCCGGTGGTCTGCTGGGTTCGGCTGCGCCCGCGACTAACCCGCGCTTACGATCCGTCGGCAGGTCGGCACGCCATGAGATCGAGGGGACTGCGGAATTGCAGGAGCGGCAGTGGATCACCACTCGCCGAGGCGAACTGGATGCCCTCGCCGAGCAGTTGACCAAACAGCTGCAGGAG
The DNA here is from genome assembly GCF_044767525.1 of Streptomyces sp. NPDC101234. Taxonomy (NCBI): domain Bacteria; kingdom Bacillati; phylum Actinomycetota; class Actinomycetes; order Kitasatosporales; family Streptomycetaceae; genus Streptomyces; species Streptomyces sp. NPDC101234. The sequence continues at coordinate 28,703 of NZ_JBIWOA010000032.1, forward strand.
GTCCAGGTCGAGCGGGACGAACTGGCGATCGCGGAACGAGTGTTGAACCGATTGGCCGAGCAGGCCCAGGCCGACGCCGAAGCTGTCGCTCCGGTGTCCGCGAAGGTGGCCTGGCGGGCGGTCTTGCTCATCCCGCACCGCAGCGACGCGGCCGACGAGGACGCGTTGCCCGGCGACTACCGCAAGATCCTGGCGATCGTGCGGGAGGCCGACGGCCCGGTGCAGGTCAGGTTCGTTGGTGGCCACGTCATGTTGTTGACGACCTGGTGCGACGGGGCGTGCCCGGCTGAGGGAGCGTGTCAGGAAAGGATCCGCGTGAGCGCGGAGAGCGCCTGAGGCCACACAGCGTCGGAGGGCGTCCCGTAGCCGACGACGAGGGCATCGGCCATGACGTGCTGGGATCGTTCATGGCGGTATCGGGACAGGCCGGCCACTCTGAGTCCCTGCCGGGTCGCCGACTGAACGACGCGCTGCTCGGTCCCGGGCAGCAGGCTGAGCAGGGTGTGCAGGCCGGCCGCTGTCCCTGTGACGCGCACCTCTGGGGCGTGCTGGGCCAGGGCTGTGACGAGAGAGTTCCGCCGATCGCGGTAGCGCCGACGGGCAGCGCGTACGTGGCGGTTGTAGGCGCCGGAGGTGATGAATTCCGCCATGGTCAGCTGGCTCGATACCTCGCATGAGTCGATCTGTCCCTTGGCTGCCGCAGCTTCCTCGGCGAGCGTGGCAGGCAGCACCATCCAGGCCAGCCGCAGGCCAGGAGCAAGTGTGTGGCTGGCGGTACCCAGGTAGACCACGCAGTCTGGAGCGAGTCCCTGGAGCGCCCCGACAGCCTGGTGGTCGAACCGGAACTCACCATCGTAGTCATTTTCCAGGACCAGCCCGCCTGTTCGTCTGGCCCAGTCCACGACGGCCGTGCGGCGATCGCGTTGGAGCGTCGTTCCCACAGGGAACTGGTGAGCCGGTGTGAGCAGGACTGCATCGGTGCCGTCAGGCGGGACGGGGTCGGTTCCGTGAGTGTCCAGGGGAAGCGGGAGGGTCTGCAGTCCGGCAGCAGCCAGCAGGTCGCGGTGCCTGCCTGGGCCGTAGGACTCGACGGCGACGCTCCTTGCCGCCCGACCGGCCAGGACTTCGCCCAGGATCTGCAGGCCGTGTGAGACGCCGGCGCAGATCAGTATGTGCTCCGGACTTGTGTAGACGCCCCGGGTTCGTATGAGAGTTTCTGCGAGTGCGGCTCTTAGCTCCGGCCGGCCGCGGGGGTCACCGTAGCCGAACGCGTCGTCGGGAGCCGTGGCCATTGCGCGACGTGTGGCCTTCAGCCACGCGGCACGGGGGAAAGTGGTCAGGTCGGGGTTTCCTGGGTGCAGGTCGTGGGGCGGTTCACCGGGAGGCTCGGCCGCCGGGGGGACCAAGACCGGTCGCCTGATCGTCCTGTCTGTGACGAGTGTGCCCGAGCCTCTGCGGGCGGTAAGCCATCCCTCGGCGACGAGGTCGCCGTAGGCGTCAGCCACGGTGTTGCGGGCAAGCCCGAGGTCGGCGGCGAGCTGGCGGGAGGAGGGCAGCCGTGTCCCGGGCGCCAGGCGGCCGCTGCGGACGGCTTCGCGGACGGCTGTGGCCAGCGCGCCGCGCCCGCCTCGTCCGGCGCAAATCACATCGCTGCCAAGGGCCTGCCGTAGTCGGGCTGGACCGGTCGTACCGCGGTCGCCGCGGGGTTCGACGTACATGACGATGGTCAGGCCCGTCCGTAGGTGTGCGGATCCACGGGCTGCTGGGCCTTGGGAAGTCCGCCGACCACAAGACGGTAGGAGTCGATCACGAGTTCCTTCACCAGTTTCTCGTCGACGGTGCCTCCGCCTTCCACCGTGATCCAGTGCCGCTTGTTCATGTGATAGCCGGGGGTGATGTCCGCGTGCCGCTCGCGTAGGGCTGCGGCGTCCTCCGGATCAGCTTTCAGAATCACCACAGGGTGCCCCGGCATATCGGTCATGAGCATGAAAACCTTGCCGCCCACCTTGTAGAGGTCCCAATCGGGGCCGAAACGATGCTCCACTTCGCCTCCAGGCAGCTCCACGGTGCAGTCGCCTGCGATCTTCTGCAGTTCCTGTCCGTCCATGGTGATCAACTCCACTGTCATCGAGTGCCCGACCGACCGGTCGAGGCTCCAAGGTGGTGTCTCCGAATCGCCGCGCGAACGGTGTTGCCCGCACGGCGGCAGCGGTGCAGGCAGCCGACGGCGAATCGGGACAGTTGCGCGGCCGGGGCGACGCGGTCGCCAAGTCCGCGCGGGTCATCTCTGGCGCGTATACGCCTGTCCGTGCGGACGAACCAGGCCTTCCGCCGCAGACTCGTTCGTCGGCCGTGAGGATGGCTGTAGCGGCGACCAGGCGCTTGGTCCCGCCCCCTCTCGCGGGCGACAGGGTCCGCCGGGGCGGCTTGGCGCTGAGGCGGACCGTGATGTGAGAGCGTCGGCGACGCGCCCGTCAGCCGGTCGGCGCTCTGCAGGAGAGGGAGCCGATCCCAGGGGCAGCGCTGGCGGAGGTCCCGGGTTCCCTCGACGGGCTGATGCCGTGGCACTGACGCTCTCGAGGTTCTGGGCCAACACAGTCGCGACGGATGCCAGGCCGTCGGCGCTAGGGTCCTCCCGTGTCGCCATTGCCTTTGTGCAGCTGTTCAGGTCCAGAGCGTCCCGTTGACTCAGCCGCGGACAGATTCCGTCGACCGGGCTGCGGGAGCTGTCACTGCATTGGCTCCGCGCTTGCCGGGGCCGGTCGGCGTCCGCCCAAACGTAGTCTGCGGCCGACCGCAGGGCGTCATCGCCCGGCACGTGTTCCGCCGGGTTCGAGGCGCTCACCGGTTCGCCTGACCTGAGCAACAACACTGACAGGACAACACGCTGCCGCGGCTGGCCGGCTCCGGCCTCGCCTCCCTGTTTGCGTAGCCGGACGGGACCGACCCCCGGGAACTGGACGTCCACGTGCATGGTGCATACCGCCCTGGAGATCCTTGTGAGGTTTGGCTGCTCAGCTGTCCGCAGGAGACCGCTCTCTCCAAACGTACCGCACGCCGGCCACTTTTCAGGACCAAATAGTCCTCTTAAGTAGGGAGGGCAACTGCTTCTGAAGGGAGGCTCGGGCTCCAGGGGGCACAGAATGAGGGGGTCGGGCGCCTCCCGCCACCGCGAAACCCTCGCCTGAGCCGCCTACGGCCATCGGGAGGCGGTAGCGGTCCGTGCCGGAGGCTGCGGCGCCAGCCGCCTGTGGTGCGGCATCCGTCCTGGTGCCGCCCTGTCGCGAAGGCTCAGTGGCCTGACGGGCTTCCCGCCGGCGGACTGGCGTCTTCAGCGGATGCGGCATAGGTCTTGATGTGCCCGATCGCCATGTCCAGGGCGATCCTCATGGGTTTGACGTCCTGGGCTGTCTGCGCAAGGAGGTAGCCGCCCTGCAGGGCAGCCATGAGGCCGGTGGCGAGCTCTCCGGGATCTGCATCGGAACGGAGGACTCCCGAGTCCTTCATTCGCTCGAGCCCTGTCCTGAGCAGTCCCTCCCAGCTGTCGAAGTGCCGGGCGAGCGCCTTGCGTGCCTCTTCGTCCTGATCGGCCAACTCGCTCGCAAGGGATCCGAGCGGGCAGCCGTAGGCGCCGTTTCGGAGGGCGTTGTGTTCGACCAGGACGTCCCGCCAGCGCTCCAGCCCGCGGAGAGAGTTGAGCCGCTGAAGTAGCTGGTGCTGGCGTTTGAGCAGTTCAGCAGCCTGCAATGCGACAACGTCCCGCACCAGTGCATCCTTGTCGGGGTAGTGACGGTAGAGCTGGGATTTGCTCGTTCCGCTGGCCGCCCTGACCTCGTCGAGGGTCGTGGAAGACACGCCCCTGACGTACATCATGTCGGCGGCAGCCCTCAAAATGCGCTCTCGAGTCGCCCGCCCGCGCTCGGTCAGCCGGGAATCGTTTCTGTCGCGCGCCTGTTCCGCCACGTAGGCCAGATTACCGCCGCGCAGGCTAGCAGGATTGAAAAGGGACCTCAAGGACCTTTTTCTGGAGTCTCCCGGTGGCCGGAGAGGGCCGACCGGAGTTGCACCTGACGGCGTGCGCTTGGGCTCTGTGCCGGTACTGCCAAGGACGATCAAGACCTTGAGGGTCGGCTTTGGATCCAGAACGGTCCGGCCGCCGTTCGCCCCCTGTCCGGCTGATCAGGGCCGGCGCAGGGGCATCGGCAACGCACCAACCCGCAAGGACGCCGGTGTCGCCGTCTCTCCGGCCGAGCGGATTGCCGGGAAGGCGATCATCGGCGGCGTCCGCCTGCGGCCCGTACGGGGCCGGCTGTTCCAGCCAGTCGTGGCAGAGGCGGACGAGTCTCTCGGGCTGCGAACGTGGCTCAACGGGGAGCGAAGCACGCGATGTGGTCCAGGGCCATGTCCAGTGCGACGCCCATCGGCTCGGAGCTGTGAGCATTCTGTGCCAGCACGTAACCTCCTTGCAGAGCGGCCAGCAGGCCAGTACCCAGGCGCTGTGGGTCCGCGTCCTCGGCGAGTACGCCGAGGGTACGTAGCCTGGTCAGTGTTTCGACGAGCATCCCTTGCCAGGCATCGAGAGATGCATTGAGGGCCTGGCGGGACTGCTCATCGTTGTCGGACAGCTCAATCGACATCGCGCCCAGCGCGCATCCGTACGAGCCATCCTGCAACGAATTGGCCTGTACCAGCGCGTCACGCCAGCGGCGGAGGCCAGCGAGGGTCTTCACGCCGCGCAGGCACTGTTCCTCGCGGGCGAGGACGAACTTCGACTGCGCGTCGATCACGGCATGGATCAGCGCGCGTTTGTCCTTGAAGTGGTTGTACAACTGCGACTTGCTCGTTCCGCTCACCAGCCGGACGTCATCGAGCGTGGTGGCGCTGACACCCCGGACGTAAAACAGCCTGGCCGCCGAATCAACGATCCGTGAACGGGTCTCCAGGCCGCGGGGTGTGCGGCGGATATCGCTGGTTGCGGACACGGTGTCTCCCTCGGGCACGTTACTCACTCGTGCAGCTCGGCCGTGGAGCGCTCCACAAGCGCGCTGGCCTCGACCTCCAGGCCGCATCAGTTATGGCGCCGATACGACCGTAAGGGCTGATCGGTGGGAGACGAGGATCTTGTGATTCTTCACGCAGGTGTCGATGGCGACGCGGCCGGTAAGCCCCGACCGGGCCAGGACGGCATCGCGCAGTCCTGCGGCCGTCCGCTGCGGCGCGCCGGTGTTGGGGATCTGCCGGACTTCCCCGGCGAGAACCTCCTCCAGGGTTCCCGTCCTGCCGGAGTCGCGGAGCAGTCTGCGCGATGGCGCCCGGGACCGCACCGCGGTAGGCGCCGAGGCGGCGCACCACCCTGGCGTCGATGGCCTGTGCCGGGACAGGCGTGTCACCCAGTACCTCCACGTGCAGGGACGTGAGAAGCAGATGCAGGCAGAGCCGGCAGGTCTTGGCGTCGATCCTGTCAAGCCGTATCTCAGCTTGGACTAAATAGTCCATTAAATCAATCGATCCGGATGGAGAGCGGCCGGTTCGACGTGGCTTGGCGCCCTGCGATCCGATCGGAACGACCGCTCACAACAGGGGCAATGCGAGCCTCTGAGCTGCAGATTTGATGGCTTGCCCCTGTCGCGACGCGTCACCAGGCGGCCTGGTGCACGCCACCCCTCCCGGGGGTTGCGCAGAATTTTCTGGTCTGTATAGTCCTTTCTATGTGGTGTCCGAGGTGGTGAAGAGTTCCAGAACTCGGCACCGACGGAGTCGCCCCTCTCCCCGCAGGCCGCTGCGCGCAACCGCACTCGACCGACAAGGTTGCGGCCGGCAAGGGAGGAGCCCGCGGCGCAGCTCCGAAACAGTGAGCCCGTCTGGGGCTCGACGACCATTCACACCCAGATCGGAGGTCGATTCGCCGTGTCACGACTGAACGTTCCCGCTCCAGAGGATGCGCCTGCCGGCGCACAGCAGATACTCGGCAACGTTGGTGCCCAGCTGGGCTTCGTCCCGAACATGTTCAAGACCCTCGCGTCGAACCCGGCCGTTCTTGAGGCCGTCACGACTATGCAGGGCACCCTGAGCCGGGTTCTCGACGGCAGAACACGGCACAGCATCGCGCTGGCCGTGTCACAGGCCAACGGCTGCGATTACTGCTTGGCGATGCACACCCACGTCGCGACCGAATTCGGCAGCATGTCGAGCGACGACATCGAACTCGGCCGCGTCGGGAGCTCGGTCGATCCCAGACGTGCGGCGGCCGCTCGTTTCGCGCAGCAGGTGGTCGAGAGCCGCGGCCGGGTCAGCGACGCCGACCTCGCGGATGTGCGGCACGCCGGATACACCGACGCTCAGATCCTGGGGATCGTCACGGTGGCGGTGCAGTTCCTGCTCACCAACTTCATCAACAACGTCAACCAGACCGACCTCGACCTCCCCGCAGTCGACTCGGTCGACACCACCGTGCCCCAGTGAACCCGCACCCCGATCCGCGGGGGCGCCCCACGCCGCACGCGACAGCGTGATCGAGCACGTGCTCCGCCCCTGGCGCGCAGTCGTGCCGACGAAGGACCAGGACGAGATCGTCCACAGCCCACATCAACTCATCCTCTGAGGCCCGGGCCGCTTCAAGGCTCCACGCGGCCGTCGACCACGCCCTAGTCGCGGTTGGTCCTCGGATCCCCTGAAGCGGTCCAGGCACGCAGTAGGCGGCGGACCCCTCACCTTGATGATCGTTCAGGAAGGCTCGACATGCCTGGCTCCGAACTCCATGAGAAATTCATGGCGCTGCACACCCGCGACGATGGCCTCGTCATGCCCAACGCCTGGGACGGCCTCTCGGCGCTGATGCTGGCCGATGCCGGCTTCGAGGCGATCGCGACATCGTCCGCGGCGATCGCCGCCACGCTCGGCCGTCTCGACGGCCGTCACCAGGTCACCCGCGAAGAGCACCTTGCGCATGCGCGGCTCCTCGGCCGCCTCACAGGGCTGCCCGTCAACGGAGACTTCGAGGACGGATACGGCGACATGCCCGAAGACGTCGCGGCGACCGTTGAGGCCGCCGTGGAGTCCGGCCTGGCCGGTATCGGCGTGGAGGACACCTCGGGCGATCCCGACCGGCCGATCCGCGACTTCGACGAAGCGGTCAATCGCGTACGGAGCGCCGTTGCCGCTTCAAAGGGACGCATCGTCGTCACCGGCCGCACCGACAACTTCATCCAGGGACGACCCGATCTCGACGACACCATTCGACGTCTGACCGCCTTCGCAGAGGTGGGCGCCGATGTGGTCTACGCGCCATTCCCACCCGACCTCGACGCACTCGTCGCGATCGTCACCGCCGTCGCCCCGACACCGGTCAACGTCCTGGTGTCCCCGGCGGACCAAGTCCTGACCGTCGCTGAACTGCAGCAGGCCGGCGTCAAGCGCATCAGCCTGGGCCCGCTGCTCTACACCCACGCGATGGGGGCGCTCGAAGAGGCCACGAAGGCAATCCTCGCAGGCGACCTCGCGTCGGCAACGGCGGGCATGAACGTCGCCCGCGTCAACGAACTGCTAGCCCGCCGCAACAACTAACCCGATCACGCAAATCACTGACTCTTCAGCACGTGATCACAAGAAAAGGTAGGACGACATGGATCTCGGCAAGCTCATGAACAAGCACCTCACCAGGTACTTCGACCCCAGCAAGACGATCCCGGAGGACACACTTCACCAACTGCTGGGGTTCCTGCGCTCGACGCCGTCATCGACGAACGTGCAGCCCAACCACTTCTACGTCCTTGCCACGACGGAGGGCAAGGAGAGGCTGGCCGCCAACCTCGGCGAGCGATTCCAGGACAACAGCGAGAAGATCCTGAACGCCTCACACACCGTCATCCTCACCACCAGGGCGGACCTGTCCGACGGCCACCTCCAGGCGGTGTTCGACAAGGAGCGGGCCGACGGCCGGTTCCCCGACCCGGCAAAGCAGGCGCGGTGGGAGTCGATGACCCGCGACTTCCTCAATCTCCGCAACTACGGCTACAAGGACCTGAACCACTGGATGGAGAAGCAGACCTACCTCGCCATGGGTCTGACCATGATGGCGGCTGCCGAGCTCGGCGTCGAAGCCATGCCGCTCGAAGGGTTCGACCCGACCAGCGTCGACAAGGCGTTCAAGATCCGCGAAACCGGACACACCACGACCGTGCTGCTGGCCCTCGGCTACCCCGACCCCGCGAAGGCGTACAGCAGCCCCATTTCGCGCTTCGAAACCGACCAGCTGTTCACGTTCATCTGACCAGCCACGGCACCGGGAAGGGCAGTGGCTCAAGTCCGGAGGCAGTGAAGGGAAAGCCGCCGTCGCGCCCCCGCCGGTCAGGTCGGGCGGTGGCTCCCGCCGCGCCTCGACAGCCACGACGTACCTCTCGTCGCCCGCTGCGGCCACCAGGTTCGGACTGGGGGCGGCCGGCCAGTGCGCCGGCGGCGCGGAACCTGCCGCCGGCGGCAACGCCGCTGCCCGAAGCTCGGGGGACATGGAACCAGCCGGTCGGACGGAGCGCGAGGACAAGGATCTACTGTGAAGGCGTGCGGAATGTCCCATTCGACACCCTCGCCGGATGCAGTTTCCAGCCCGTACCTCCGAGTCGGCCGGACCGAATGAGAGGAAGAAGATCACTATGAAGGCTTGCGGAGTGTCCAGGGCAGGGACGGAAGTCGCCCTGCTGGAACTGCCGGAACCGTCGTCTCCCGGGCCGGGCCAGATCCTGCTCGCGGTTGAAGCCGCGGGGGTCGGGCCGTGGGACGTACTGGAAATCGACGCCAGTTGGGACGTGGGGCTACGCCTCCCGGCGGCGCTGGGAGTGGAGGGCGCCGGCAAGGTGCTGGCCGTCGGTGCGGGTGTCACCCGGTTTGCCGTAGGCGACCGGGTGCTCGCGCACGAAGCCCCGCTGCCCGGAGGAAGCGGCTTCTGGGCCGAACGCGTTGTGATCAACGCGGATCACGCGGCGGCCTGTCCGTCAGGCTTGGACGCCGCACACGCAGCGGCACTGCCCGTCAACGGGCTCACGGCGCTGCAGGCCTTGGAAAAGCTGGACCTCAGCCGAGGACAGCGGCTCCTGATCACCAACGGGGGCGGGGGCACCGGAGCCCTGGCCATTCAACTCGCCGCGGCCCAGGGCATCGAGGTGACCGCGACCGCGTCCGCCAGTGCAGCAGAGCGTCTGCTCGGGCTGGGAGCGATGGAGGTCGTCGACTACCACGACCCGCAGTGGTCGACCAAGGTACGCGGCGAGTTCGACGCCGCCCTCACGATCGCCACCGGCACGGCGGCCCCGGCCCTGCCCCTGGTGCGGGACGGTGGCCGGCTGTGCTCCCTGACCTCGGACGCGCCCGCGGAGGAACGAGGCATCACGAGCTGGGACCTCTACATCGAACCCGACGCCGCGCAGCTTGCCCGGCTGGCGGAGCAGGCTGCGGACGGAAGCCTGAAGCTCGCCCCGGAACCCCTGCCGCTGAGCGAGGGACCGGCCGCGTTCACCCAGGTCGTCGCCGGACGGGCCGGTGGGAAGAAGCTCGTGCTCGTTCCGGCATGAACCGCCCGGGCACCGACGCTCCCGATGCGGGGCCACCGTACGCGCAGCGCAGGAGCGACAGGACTTCGCATCGGCGTGGCCACGCGGACAGGACATCGACGCGTTTCACCTGCCGACGGCGCTGACCGCAGGACAGCCGTCCCCACGCCCGCTGCTCACCGGCACCGGGCAGTAGTGGGCAGGGGCGGGCCGGAGCAACTACGCGCTCGATCGAGGCGGTGACGATACCTGCGAAGGCCATCACGAGATCGGACCAGCGATGCGTGAACGGCCCCCCGACCACTCCCCGCAGTGTCAGCCGGAGCTCTCCCGTCGACGGCGGCCTGCCCCGGGGGCCGCACGTCGGCCGTGCCGACCGGGACGGTACCCATCGGGCCGAACATGACGGCACACGGCGGCGCCCGGCACGCGCACCGGCCCCGTCCACGTCACGCGAGGACGGACAGAGCTTGCACAGAAAGAGGAAACACATGAAAGCGATCGTGGTCACGGACCCCGCCGCCGGAACCGCGGGGATGAGGCTGGATGAACGGCCCGATCCGGAAACGGCACGGCTCGCCAGTCTTGACGGCGCGAATTACGGTGACGTCGTCGTCGAAGTTCACGCGTCGGGATTCACCGGGGACGAACTGGAGTGGCCTTCGACCTGGGTCGACCGCCTCGGCCGGGATCGGACACCCTCGATCCCCGGACACGAGGTGGCGGGCGTGGTCACCTCGCTCAGCTACGGAACAGCAGGACTGTCGGTCGGGCAGCGCGTCTTCGGCCTCACGGACTGGACCCGCGACGGCACCCTCGCGCAGTACGTCGTCGTCGAGGCACGCAACCTTGCGCCGCTGCCCGGCGACATCGACTTCACGGTCGGCGCGAGCGCCGCGATGACAGGACTGACGGCCTGGCAGGGACTGTTCGAGCACGGGCACCTCTCGGTGGGGCAGAGCGTGCTCGTGCACGGTGCCGCCGGCGCGGTCGGATCGATGGCGGCTCAGCTCGCGCGAGAGGCCGGTGCGTACGTCATCGGCACCGGACGCGCCGCCCACCGCCAGAGCGCACTCGACTTCGGCGCACACGAATTCGTCGATCTCGACAGCGACACGCTAGAAGACGTCGGCGGAGTCGACTTCGTCTTCGACGTGTTCGGCGGCGACATCGCCGCTCGATCGGCCCGGCTGGTGCGAAGTGGAGGAACATTCGTGACCGTCACCGGCCCGCCGGAGGTCCGGCCGGCCGACGGCCTGGCGGTCGACTTCGTTGTCGTCTCCGACCGCACCCAGCTGGGCGAGATCGCCCGGCGGGTGCGGGAGGGACGCCTGCGGACGCATATCGGCCAGGTCGCGAGCCTCGACGACGCTGTCGCCGCCTTCAACCCGGCCCAGAAGGTCAGCGGAAAGACGATCATCCGCGTGCGCTGAAGCCGTGGACGACGTCTCACGCAAGACGAGGCGACCGCGGTGCCGTCGCGAGACGGCCCCGCCCGCACGGCAGGGTGGCAAGCCACCAGGCGTCTCGGGCCGCAGAGATGCCGTCCCGAAGCATCGCCAATGCGAACACGCCGACCCGCAGGCGGGCTGCGTCATGTGCTGCTGGTACGCAGGCCGCACTCACTGGGAACCACTACGCTTTTCGGCGGGTTCCCGCTGCGCAGCTTCGCCCTGCATCTGTACCCGCACGAACACGGCCTCGCGGATCAGGCGCCGGCGCGCTCTGCACTGATCCGACCGGACATAGTAATTGTGCACCTGCTCAAGGATTGCCAGATACCCGGAAAACGGCTTGAATTCGTTCATCTTATCCTTCCTGGGCGTGTAATCCGATTTCCTCTTCAAGACGGATTCTCGGTCCGCGGGAATGCGTACTGTGCGTCGACGTTGGTCGCCACCGGCCACTTTTCAATCTGAGTCCGCCCTTTCTCTCTGATCCACCTCGGAGTTCCCGAAGGGCTGTATGTCGGTGGCGGGCCTACGCTCATCGGAGCAGTGCCTGCACAATGGGCAATGCGGCGTGACGGAATGTGTACATTGTTAGAATATTGAGCGGGGCCGAGGAGATGCAGTCTCCTCGGCTTGGAATTCAAGAGGCGAACGTCGCCTGCCGGAGCGGCTTGGCCGTCGGTGCTTTCCCTGCGACGCAGCGTTCGCAGCAAGTCATCTGGAGACTTCCATGCGTGTGTTCGTCACCGGAGCCAGCGGCAGCATCGGCTCAGTTGTAGTTCCCGAACTCATCGCTGCAGGTCACGAGGTCCTCGGCCTCGTCCGTTCCGACGCCGCGGCCGCGGACGTCGCCGCCGCCGGCGGGACACCGCTCCGCGGCGACCTCACCGACCTGGACAGCCTCCGCGACGGCGCCACGCAGGCCGATGGCGTCATCAACCTCGCCTTCAGCAACGACTGGAACAACTTGGAGCAAGGCATCGACGAGGAAGGGCGCGCCGTACAGACTCTCGCGGCCGCGCTCGCAGGCAGTGGCAAGCCGTTCGTACATGCCGGCCTCACGCCGATGATGCCAGGCCACATCTCCACCGAGGAGGACCCCAACACCACAGCCGGTCCGGTCGGTGGCCGCGGCCGTACCGCCGACGCCGTGCTCGCCCTGGCCACCCAGGGCGTCCGGTCCTCCGTCGTGCGCCTGCCACGTTCCGTGCACCAGCGCGGGGCGCAGTACGGCTTCTGCTCGGTGCTCATTGCCGCCGCACAGAAAGCGGGCGTGTCGGCGTACGTCGGTGACGGCACGCAGCGATGGCCGGCAGTCAACCGGCTTGATGCCGCCGTGCTGTTCCGGATCGCACTCGAGGACGCCACGCCGGGCACGGTCCTGCACCCGGTAGCCGACGAAGGCGACACCATGAGGTCGCTGGCCGAGACCATCGGTGGTGTTCTCGCGGTGCCGGTCGAGTCGGTGCCACCTGAGAGCTTCGGCGTCATCGGCCGGGTGTTCGCCCTCGACATGCCGTCGTCGAGTGCACTGACCCGGGAACGGTTCGGCTGGCAGCCCACCCGTCCGAGCCTGATCGACGACCTCGCCGCCGGCGGCTATCCCGCATGATCCGCGACGACGTGGAACCCCCCGCCGCCCCACGAGACACGCGTAATCGACCACGCAGGCAGGAAGGTCACCGCCGCCGAGGTCTCCGTTGAAGGCCACTGCTACCGCGACAGAGAGCCCGTAGAGTTCTACCTTCCCGTCGGCCCCAACACGATCCCTGTGCCACCACGAGATCGCCGCCAGACTCCGGTAGGCCACGCCACCACCTCCTTCTGAGGACAGCATTCAGTCCGCCTGGTGGCACGGGCCCCGACCAGCCCGCCCCGCACACGCGCCGTGACCGGCGCACCCTGGCGCTCTCTCGAACCCGGTGGCACAGAACCCCCAGCCCAACCTTGCGCCCTGTCGTATGTCCCCTGCTGGTGGAGACGGCCTGCGCCGCACGCATATACCCTTATTCAAGGACAACAAGATCATATATCTCAAAGATGGGTAGTGAGGGGTGAATGGACGCCTCGGACGAAATTCTTCAGATGGCCACACCGTCGGCTCTTTTGACCCTGGACGGAGCCATCCGCCACCTCAACGCGCCGATGGCCAGGGTGCTGGGCAGGCCAGTGGAGCAGTGTGTGCGTCATAGGTTTGGTGATCTATTGCCCGCGAGTCAGTTGCCCGCGGCCGAGAGCCTCGTTTCTCACGCCGCCACGACAAAGACGGTTGCGATGCGGGTGCTGGAGTTCCCAGGGCCAGCTTCAGCATCCGTCGTCTGCCTTGTCGAGGCGCGACGAGTGAATGACCCGGTAGGCGGCGGGGCGCTGGTGTGGGTGCACTCTCTGAACGCAAGAAATGACCGGGACGGACTGTTGGTCCCGTTCCGGCTGGCGGCCAAGGCTGCCAACCTTGGTCTCTGCATGTATTCACCGCAGGAGCGCACGCTGGAGTGGCTGGGAGGCGCACCCGCCTTGGCGGCGCTGTTCCCGAAGGCCTCTATGCCTTTGTCCGAGGTGGTTCGGCGAGTCCACCCTGACGACCGCAGTGTTCTTCGGCGGCTCGTGCATTTGACGGCTGCCGGGTCCCCCTGGGTCAGGTTACGGTTCCTCACTGACGGGGATGGCTGGCATTTCCTGGTCTGCCGGGCTCGTCGGATCATTCTGGGGTCTGGCGGCCCCGAGCGGGTCTTCGGAGTAATCCGCGATGACACCACAAGGCAAGCGCGCCGGCGGAGAGCGTTGGTCGCGCTGATTGCTGAACGCCAGCGCGCCGACGAGATCGCGGCCTTCTCCTCCGCTGTGATGACCGCAGTCACGGAGCAAGAAATACAACAGGTCGTTCTACCCCGGCTCGCCGCGACTTTCGGTGGTACCGGCGCCGCGCTGGCTCTCATCAGCGAAGGCCGGCTACGCGTCTCCTCCGATGCCGGGATCCCGATACCAGTGGCCGCCCTGGACGACCTGGCGGCGAGCCGGACGCGTTCGGACCACAAGGTGGCGGCTGCGCCTGCCGGGACCGGTCCGGTGAGGTGGACCGTCTCACCCGGCAGCAGCGGGAAGGCTTCGTCGGTGCGTATGCCGAGAACATCCCGGATGGGCCCCGCTCCCGGCGCCGGAACCGCCTGGTACGTGGCGACTCGCCCCGACGCCGGGACCCTCGCCGCGCTCCTGACCCGTATCTGCGACGAGGCAGGCGTCGAACTGGTTCTTGCTGCCCCTCTGGGGGCCGGAATCTCAGGGGCGAACCTGCACGACAGCCAGGCGCTGATCCCACTTCCGGCGCACCGGGCCCGACGCCGACTATCTGTTCCTGATCGACCACGGCGGCAGCGGTGGGGACGTACCCGCCAACGGCGTCGAACTCCTCACCGGGAAGGACATCAGCGGTTCGGTCACCGTGCCCCCCGGGGGGAGCGGCGGTCGTGCGCGAGGCGCGCTGACGTCGCCTACGTTCGGTGCGGCTGGGCGTCACGGTCAGGTCGACAAGATCGACGGTTCGGTCAGCCCCTGGTCACTGAGCGCTCCACGACGGGCTTTCGCCACCGCCAGCTGTTCGGATGGCGGGGCCTGGGAGAGCCTGGGCACCCAGGCCAGGCCGATCACGGCAGCGACCAGCACGGCGGCGAATATCAGGCCGAAGAACAGCCGGGGGTGCCCCAGGGCGAAGGCGGGCGTACCCAGTGCGGCCAGTCCGGCCGCGCCCCGGGTGAAGGCCATGGTCACGCCGGTCGCGGTGGCGCGCAGCAGGGTGGGGAACAGTTCCTGGGTCCAGACTTTGTAGACGGACTCGCCTGCGAAGGCGTTGCCGAGTCCGGACAGGAGCATCACGGCGATCAACGTGACCTTGTTCGCTCCGAGCAGGGCCGGCAGCGCCCAGGCGACGACGATCAGCGCGGAACCGACGGCGAACCAGGCGTACCGCACGGGACGGTCGACCACCCTCATGAAGGCGAGACCGGCGAGGAAGCCGACCGGCAGCCCCAATACGGAGACTTGGGAGAACTGTGCCACGTCTCCCTTGGCCAGAGCGGTCCACAGGAAGGTGCCGAACTGGCCGAGGGTGTTCGCGCCGAGGTTCCAGGTGGCGTAGTACAGGCCTGTGGCGAGCAGGGCCTGGACCGTGGGCGGTCGGAGAAGTTCCCTGATGCCGCCGAAACGCAAGGGCATGGAATCCGCGGCCGACTGCCCAGTAGCGGCCCGGCGCGCGGCCGCCCATTCCGCCGACTCGCCGAGCCCGAGACGCAGGAACAGTACGACAAGGGCCACCAGGAGCAGGTGTGCCAGGAGGATGCGGCCGCCCAGCAGTCCCTGCACTCCGATGAAGGAGCTCAGCATCAGCACGGCGACGATGGCGGCCAGCCAGAGCATGCCGGAGAACACCACCATGACGCCCTTCTTGCCCGGTGGCGCCTCCTCGTTGATGAGGGCGAGCGACACGGGGAGGTCCGCGCCGATGGCCAGGCCGGTCGCGATGACACCCGCGTAGAGCAGGGCGGGTGTGGCCGCCACGAGGAGCAGCAGGATGCCCGCCGCATAAAGCACGAGGGAGAGGGTGAAGATCTTCCGGCGGCCGAAGCGGTCGCCCAGCCAGCCGCCGAACAGCGCGCCTGCCGCGAAGGCCAGGGTCTGAAGTCCCAGCAGGGCTCCGACGGTCCCAGGGCTGAGATGCAACGGAGCGGTGTAGTAGCCACCGATCACGATGCCCGAGGTCACCAGAGCCCCGGCGTCCAGGTAGGAGGCCATGCCGGCCAGAACCGTCGTCCTCCAGGGGCGTTTCACGAGGGTCTGCATGGCGGGCATGGTCCTCCGCGTCGATCACCGGGAAGGAAGAAGTTCGGCGACCCCGCCCATATCGTCCGGGCACGAAGGTGAGGGGGCTCAATGCAGTTACCTACTCGTTTCACTTACGCGAGCCAGTCAGGTAGCTTGGCCCGTAAGCTAACGGCGGCCATGGGGCTTTGACAAGAGTACGACCAGGGGCGGGAGTGACCGGAGTGTCCGACGGCAGACGGGTGACCAGCGCGGATGTGGCGCGGGAAGCCGGAGTCTCGCGCGCGACGGTGAGCTACGTCCTCAACGACACACCTCATCAGAAGATCCCCGAGACCACCCGGCAGCGAGTGTGGGACACCGCCGCCCGCCTCGGCTACGCCCCCTCGGCCGCCGCGCGGGCCCTGCGGATGGGACGTTCCGACATCGTCCTCGGCCTGTTGCCGGACTGGCCGATCGAACATGTTCTGGGCCGCCTCATCCAGCAGCTGACCAACGCCTTCGCCGAGCACGGGCTGACCTTCGTGGTGCACTCATCGGCCCATCCCGCCCGGCCCCTGCGGGAGCTGTGGAAATCCGTGACGCCGGCGGCCGTACTGGCCCTGCAGGAGCTCGCCGATACGGAGGCCCGGGCGATGCGGGCCGCCGGTATCGAGGTGGTCATGACGATGCACGGTTCGACCGGGGGCGAACCCCGGCCCGCCCTGGTGGCCGAGCAGCCGATCGGCGCGCTGCAGGCACGGCATCTCGCGGGATACCACCAGCGACTCGGCTACGCCTACCCCGACCTGCCGGGCCTCGATGTCCTGGCCCAGCCGAGGCTCGACGGCGTCCGCAAGGTCTGCGCCGAACTGGACCTGCCCGATCCCGACGTCCGGACCGTACCCCTCGACGCCCGGGGCGCCGCCGACGCGGTGGAGGCATGGCTCGCCGCCGACACCCCCGTGACGGGCGTCTGCGCTTTCAACGACGACATCGCTCTCGCGGTGCTCGCGGGCCTGAGCCGTCTCGGCCTGCGCGCCCCACAGGACCTGGCCGTGATCGGCTGCGACGACATCCCCAACGCGGCACTCGCCCAGCCGCCGCTCACCACCGTCTTCCGCGACACGAACACCATCGCCCGCAGCATGGCCCGCCGAGTCGTCGACACCCTCGCCGGCAAGCAGATTCCCGCCGAGCCCGTCCGCGACGAACTCGGCATCCGCATCCGGGAATCCACCTGACCCCACAGCGGTGAGGACAGCCCCTTCACCTCGGCTGCCACCCAGCTCATCGAGCGGTCGCCTCCGCCTCCGTCCGCTGTCTGCGGCGCGTGCGCTGCAGGACCGGGTCCGGGACGGGGGCGGCGGCCACCAGTCGACGGGTGTACTCGTGCCGGGGCTTGACGCACACGTCTGCGCTGAGGCCCTCCTCGACGATGCGGCCCTGTTGCAGCACCAGGGTGCGTGCCGCGAACTCCTTCACGACGGCGAGGTCGTGGGTGATGAACAGGTAGGCACAGCCCAGGGTCTGCTGGAGCTCGGCGAGGAGGTCGAGCGCGGCGGCCTGCGTGGTGACGTCGAGGGCGCTGGTCGGCTCGTCGCAGATGATGATCTTCGGTTCTCGGGCGACTGCCCGGGCGATGGCGATGCGCTGGCGCTGACCGCCGCTGAACTGGGCCGGGTAGCGGTCGGCCGCGTCCTCCGGCAGGCCTACCCTGCGCAGCAGACCTGTCACGTGCTCGCGGACCTCCTGGCGTGTCCGGCTCGATCCGGTCAGCAGAGGCTCTGCCAGCGTTCGGCCCACCGGCAGCGCGGGGTTCAGTGAACCGTAGGGATTCTGGAAAACGGCCTGGATGTCGGGGGCCAGCGAGCGGCGGGCGCGGCCGGTCAGACGGGTGATGTCCTGCCCGTCGAGCAGCACACGTCCGGCGCTGACCGGGGTGAGTCCCAGCACCGCCTTGCCGATGGTGGTCTTGCCGGAGCCGGACTCGCCCACGAGCGCGACCGTCTCGGCCTGTCCGACGTCGAAGGAGACGTCCTCGATGACGGTCGTCGGGGGCTTGCGCAGGCCGCGGGCCGGGTAGCGGACCGCAAGGCCGTCCAGCTGGAGTACGGGTGTACCGGTCACGCGATCCTGCCCTCGATGGGTGCGATGCTGGGGGTGCTCTGGATGAGCCGGGTCGTGTAGGGGTGTCGGGGCCGGTAGAAGATGTCCTCGACAGCGCCTTCCTCGACGATGCGGCCCTGTTCCATCACGATCGCGCGGTCGCAGGTGTCTGCCACGACCCCGAGGTCGTGCGTGATCAGGATGATCGCCGTCCCGCGTTCGTCGCGCAGTGACCGGAGCAGGTCCAGGATGCCCGCCTGGACCGTGACGTCCAGGGCGGTGGTGGGTTCGTCGGCGATCAGCACCTTCGGCGAACCGGCGAGCGCCATGGCGATGGCGATGCGCTGGAGCATGCCGCCGGACAGTTCGTGCGGGTGCCGACGAGCAACGTCGTCCGTTTCGCGCAGATGAACGCTGGTCAGCAGTTCATGTACCCGCTGCCGGACGGCTTCCTTCCCGCCGGACACGCCGCCGATCCGCCGGACGATCTCGCTCAACTGCGAGCCGATGGTGAAGTACGGGTCGAGGGCCATCATGGGCTCCTGGGACACCAGGGCGATCTCGCTGCCGCGGAGGTGCCGTAGTTCCTTCTCCGGCAGGCCGCTGATCCGCCGGCCGGCCAGCCAGGCCGAGCCGCCCGTCACCGCTCCGTTGGCAGGCAGCAGCCCGAGCAGCGACAAGCCCGTCACGGTCTTTCCGCTGCCGGACTCCCCCACCAGTCCGAAGATCTCGCCGGGACGCACGGTGAACCCGACGGAGTCGACGACGACACGTGTGCCCTGCGCGGTCGCGAAGGCGATCGAGTAGTCGCGCACGGCGAGCACGGCGTCGTCCGACTGCGAGTCCGGCGGGACGTCCGACGACTCGCCGGACGGGCCCTCCGGATCGGGTCCGGCCGGCACGCGCACGGGCCGCGGCGAGCCGCCGCCGGTCGCCCTGCGCCGGTCTTCCTCGAGGTCGCGAAGCCCGTCACCGAGCAGTCCGAAGGAGATGGTCATGACGCCGATGAGGCCTCCGGAGACGAGCAGCAGGTAGGGGTCCTGCTGCATGACCTGTGCCGCGTCCCCGACCATGCCGCCCCAACTGGGCGCGGGTGCCGGGGTGGCCAGTCCCAGGAACCCGAGGCCGGTCTGGATGGCGAGGGCGATACCGGCGAACAGGCACACCTGGACCAGCAACTGCCCCACCAGGCCTGGCAGGATGTGGCGGACCATGATGCGGGCCGGGCCGAGCCCGGACACCTTGGCCGCGTCCACGAACAGTTCCTCGCGCAGGGCGATGCACGAACTGCGGATGATCCGGGCGAGGTTGGCGGAGGCGAAGAAGCCGATGGTGAGCATGGCCGCGATGTTGCTCTGGTGGAAGATGGCCAGGACGGCGAGCGTGACGATGATCGCGGGGACCGAGAGCAGGACGTCGAGTATGGAGACGATGACCCGGTCGGTCCAGCCGCGTAGATAGCCGGCCACGACGCCGAGGGTCATGCCGACCACTGCGTAGACGAGGACGGCCAGGCCGACGCCGAGCAGGGCCGGGCGCCCTCCGTAGAGCAGCCGGCTCAGCACGTCGCGGCCGAGGCCGTCGGTGCCGAGGAGGTGGTGTCCGGACGGACCGGTCAGTGCACTGGTGAGGTCCTGTTCGAGCGGCGGATGCGGCGCCAGGAGCGGGGCGGCCAGCACGGCGAGGCAGACACCGGCGACCACGAGGGACGAGGCCGCGGTGACGGGACGGCGTCGGAGGCCTGCGAGGGGGTTGGCCCTCGCTCGTGATCGCGCCGTCGGAAGGAGGCGTACAGCGGTCATTGCGCACGCACCTTGGGGTTCAGGAAGCCGTACAGGACGTCGACGAGCAGGTTCACCACGATGACCATGGCCGTGAAGGTGAGGGCGACGCCCTGCACGACCGGCAGGTCGTGCTGGTTGGTCGCGTCCACGACCGTGGTGCCCAGGCCGGGCAGGGTGAAGACGTTCTCGATGAGGATCGTGCCGGGGATGAAGGCGATCATCGTCAGGCCGATCGTGGTCACCAGCGGTAGCCCGCATCCGCGCAGGGCGTGCTTCCAGATGATCGACGCGGGCCGCGCCCCGGACGCTCTGAGCGTTCTGATGTAGTCGAGGCCGAGGGTGGTCAGCATCGCGTCTCGGGTGACTTTGGCGATCATGGCGACACCGCCGATGGCGAGAGCGACCACGGGCAGGACGAGGCCGGCGCTCCACTGTCCGGGGGAATCGGCGAACGGCGTGTATCCGGTGGCGGGGAAGAGCCCGAACTTGACGGCGAACACGGCGACCAGCAGCAGCGCGATCCAGAAGTTGGGCAGTGCGCCGCCCAGCAGGGACACGATGTCGACCAGCCTGCGGCTGAGCCTGCCGCGCGTCGCGCTGTACACGCCGAGCAGGATGCCCACGGCGCTCGCGAGTCCGGTCGCCCCGATCACCAGTGACAGCGTGACCGGGAGCCGCTGTCCGATCAGCCCGAGCACGGGTTCGTCGGTGAACAGGGAGTTCCCGAAGTCACCGTGCAGGGCACCGCGCAGGTAGAGCCAGTACTGCGCCCCGACGGGGCGGTCGAGGTGCAGGGCGGCCCGCAGGGCGTCGTACTGCTCCTGTGTCGCGTTGAGTCCGAGCAGCGTCCGTGCCGGGTTGCCCGGCACGAACGACTCGAGAAGGAAGGTGATCGCCGATACGACCAGCAGCAGCGGGACGGACAGCGCCAGCCTGCGGAGAATGATCGGGAGCATGGGTCCGCATCACCCGGCTGTCCACGTGGTGACGGACGTCGGCAGGGCACTGCCCTTGGTGAATTCCACGCCGCGGAGCTTCTTGTCGTACATGACGATCAGGTCGGCGCCGGAGACCGGCAGCGCGAGCGCCTGGCGTGTGATCACGTCGGTGAGGGTCTTCGACGCCGCGTCCCTGGACCGGGTGTCCGCCGTGGCGAGCCGGGTGTAGGCCGCGTCGACCTGAGGGTCGTCCACGCCGAAGACGTTCATGATGCCCGTCTTGGTGAACCCGGCCTGCTGTGCGTAGAAGTTCGAGTCGCCGCCCTGGCCGGGTGAGAGCACGGTGGCTCCGAACTTCTTGGTCAGAAGGTCGTTGATCCAGCCGCCGAAGTTGGTGGCCGCGGTCAGCTTCAAGGTGACGCCCACCTTGGCGAGTTGCCCCTGTACGGCCTGCACGAGCTTGCTGGTCGTGGGGTCGAACGAGCCGTAGTTCACCGGGATGGTCAGCCCGCTCGCATAACCCGCCTTTGCCAGCAGGTCCTTGGCCTTGGCCGGGTCGTAGGGGTACAGCTTGGCGACGTCGGGGCTGTAGCCGTCGTAACCCGGCATCGCCGGCTGGTCGACCGGGGTCCCGTAGTCGCCGTACACCGCCTTCGTGATCGCGTCGCGGTCGACCGCGTAGTTCAGCGCCTGCCGGACCCGCACGTCCGACAGCCCCTTGACGACGGTGCCGGCACGGTCGAGGAGGAACAGCCCGGCCCAGGTGGTGGGCTTCTTGATCGTGTCGAGTGAACTGCTGCCGGCGATCGTCGGCGCCGTGTCCGGGGTGCCGAACATGAAGTTGATCTGTCCGGACTTCAGTGCCTGGACCTGCGAGTTGACGTTCGGCATCACCCGTACGGTGATCTTCTTGAAGTGGATCGCCGACTGGTCGTAGTAGTTCTTGTTCGGTACGAAGACGTAGTGGTCGCCGGAGACCGACTGCGCCGCGCTGTAGACGTACGGCCCGGCGCCAAAGGTGGCGGAGGCGAGCTTCTTCGGCTCCGTCAGTCCTGCCGGGCTGATGACTGCGCCGCCCAGGAACTGGGGTGTGACCAGTGCGCCCATGTCCGGGTTGGGTGTCGGGCTCTTGATGAGGACCGTCGAGCTGTCCTTCGCGGAGAAGGTCAGAGGGCGGAAGTAGGAGGCGTTGGGCCCGCTGCCCTTCGCGAAGTACTTGAACGAGTTGACGACGTCGGCAGCGGTGATCGGCGTGCCGTCGGCGAACTTCACCCCGTTGCGCAGCCGGAGTTGGAACGTGGTGTTCCCACTGCCGACATAGCCCCACTTGTCGGCCAGCCCGGCCGCGAGGGTACCGTCGGCGTTGCGGGTCAGCAGGGTCGCGTAGGCCGGATCGACGTAGTTCAGGAAGGGCCCGGTGGCCACCTGGGCCGGGTCCAGGCTGTTGGGCGCCGAGGACATGCCGAGGGTCACGTTGTCGAGGGCGGCGCCGCCGCTGTCGGATTTTCCGCCGCCGCAGGCAGCGAGTGCGAGTGCCGCGACCACGCCGATCGAGGCTTGGAGGACGGTGCTTCTCTTCATCGAGGTCTCCGTTGGAGGGAGGGCGGGCCGGGAGCGTGACGTGCGTGGCGGAGGGCCATCGTGGTGGCGGGGTCCGGGGCGGGGCGCGAGTCCGCGGAGTCGCTTCACCAAGCGTTACCGTCGAGTAGCTGGCACGTTTCGCTTACACGTTTAAGCCAGTGCCCGGTAACGTAACCGTGTCGCCCGCATTGCGCAAGGGGTTGGGAGACGGCGGTTTTCGCGGACTTCGGGGACGACGACGGCGACGAGCGTGACGGCCACCGACCCCGGCTGCCCCGCGACAGCGCACGACCTGCTACGACGCGGGCCTTGGACTCACGCCCGCGGTGCATGTCGGACGGCACGCTCCGGCGGGCCGGAAGCGGGCCCCTTCCGTGCGGCCACAGCCGGGCGCCGAGTGAACAGCCGTCGCATCAGGGCCCCTTCGACGCCGGTCGCACTTCCGGTCACTCGCCCCGTTCAGGCCGACGCCCGCAACCGCAACCGGAGCGGGTCCCGGAGAGGACCGGACGGGGCCGGCTTTCCGTCGAGGCTGTCGACGACACGGCGTACCAGCCCCCGCGCGACAACCTCGGTGTCGCGGGCGACCGAGGTGAGCGGGGGCTGGGCCAGCGCCGCCGCCGAGGTGTCGTCGACGCCGATCACGGCCAGGTCCTGCGGGGCGCGCAGCCCCAGGGACCGCAGGGCGACCAGTACCGCCAAGGCGACGTCGTCGTTGAACGCGCAGACGCCCGTGACGGGTGGGCCGGCGGCGCGCCAGGCCCGCACCGCCGCCAGCGCGCCGTCATGTTCGAAGGACACGACCCGGACGTCCGGTTCCGGCAGGCCGAGTTCGACGCACACCTTGCGGACACCGTCCAGCCGCGGCCGGGCCAGGGCGTCGAGTCCCGGCAGGTCCGGGTAGGCATAGCCGAGTCTGCCGTGCGAACGCACGAGATGACGGGCCTGCGTCACGCCGATCGGCTCCTCCGACACGAGCGGGGCCCGTCGTCGGCCCCGCTCCGAGCCGTGCAGAGCCATGACGACCTCGATCCCCGCCGCCCGCAGGGCACCGGCCTCCGGCTCGGCGAACTCGCCCAGCGCCAGCAACGCCACGGGGGTCAGGGCCTTCCAGACCTCCCCCAGGGGGCGGGCCGGGTGACCTGTCGAATGTACGAGGAAGGTGAGCCCGTGTTCGGCGAAGGCGCGGGTCAACTGCTGGACGAGCCGACCCATGACGTGCTCGATCGGCCAGTCCGGCAGCAGGCCGAGCACGATGTCCGAGCGACCCGTGCGGAGCGAGCGAGCAGCGGCCGACGGGGCATAACCGAGCCTAGCCGCCGCCTCCCGGACCCGTCGACGCGTGGCTTCGGGGATCTTCTGATGAGGGGTCTCGTTCAGGACGTAGCTCACCGTCGCCCGGGAGACTCCGGCCTCGCGAGCGACATCGCCACTGGTGACACGTCTGCGGCCGGGTCCGGTCATACATCCCCCTCTGAGGGACCTCTTGTCAAAGCCCGCGGCCTGGGGCTAACTTACCGGCTCAGCATACATACACGTTTAAGTGGCGCGTTTAAGCGCAGCATCCCGTAGCCGGCAGTCGACACACCACGCTGTGCGGTTTCCGCTCGACGCCGGGACCATCGAATCGGTGGAGGCTCGCGTACATCGCCCACCCCGAACCCGCCCAGCCGAGCACCCCTACCCCGAAGCGACCGGAAGGGCCACCCTGTGATCTGCCATCACGACTTCCACCACCACGGCTTGACCCTGCGCTCAACCGTGCATGTCCCGGAGGGCCCGCCGGGAACCCGGTGGCCGACCGCGGTGTTCGTGCACGGCTTCACCTCCAACCGGCTGGAGTTGCCGTCCTTCGTCGGCATGTCCAGACTGCTGGAGGCGGCGGGCATCGCCTCGGTCCGGTTCGATCTGTCGGGCCACGGCGAGAGCGACGGCGACTTCTTCGACGTGACCATCACCGGCGAGATCGCCGAGACCCGCGCGGTACTGCGGGCGGTGCGCAACCTGGACTTCGTCGCCCCGGACAGGCTGGCCCTGGTCGGCATGAGCATGGGCAGCGTGGTCGCCGGCATCGCGGCGGCCGAGGAGCCGCGGATCAGCGCGCTGTGCCTGTGGTCGCCGGCCGCCGTCGCGCCGTTCGAGATCGGCAGCGGCTATCTCAAGGGCCGCAGCCTCGCGGCGCAGATCGAACAGAAGGGGTACTTCGACGCCGACGGATACCGGATGAGTCCCGCGCTCGTCGCGGACATCGCCGGTCTCGACGTCTACGGGCGGTCCGGCCCGTACACCGGCCCGGTTCACATCCTGCACGGCGACAAGGACGAGATCGCGCCCCTCGAATACGCGCGCCGCTACCTGAACCACTACGACGGCAACGCCGAACTCGAAGTCGTCGAAGGGGCGGACCACGCCTGGGGCAGCGTCCCACACCGCACCAGACTGCATCAGTCCACCCTGCGATTCCTGCGAACGCACCTCCAGTGATGGCTACGCCGGGCTTCGAGACACCCCGGACGGCCGACACCACGACGTCGGCCACCGGGCTTGGCGCCGGGGACAACGGCCTGATGCTTCGCTCCTTCTCATAGCCTCTCCCCCAAGGAATCCCTACATGGCGACCGCCCAGGACCACAGCGCCGCCGAGCGACATCTCGGCGACAAGACCGCACTGCTCTCGGGCCAGGATTTCTGGACCACCAAATCGTGCGAACGAGAGGGGATCGGCTCGCTCGTCCTGAGCGACGGTCCGCACGGTGTCCGCCGCCAGCGCCAGGACGCCGACCACCTCGGACTGTACGACAGCGAGCCCGCGACCTGCTTCCCGCCCGCCGTCGCTCTCGCCGCCGGCTGGGACCCCGACCTCGTCACCCGCGTGGCAGCGGCACTCGGCCGCGAGGCGCGCGCACTGGGCGTGAACATCCTGCTCGGCCCCGGCGTCAACATCAAACGCTCGCCACTGTGCGGCCGCAACTTCGAGTACTTCTCGGAGGATCCGCTCCTCACCGGTGTCCTGGGTACGGCACATGTCATGGGTGTGCAGAGCCAAGGTGTGGGCTCCTCGGTCAAGCACTTCGCGGCCAACAACCAGGAGACGGACCGGATGCGGATCAGCGCCGACGCCGACGAGCGGACCCTGCGGGAGATCTACTTCCCCGCGTTCGAACGCATCGTGGCACAGGCACACCCGGCTACTGTCATGTGCTCCTACAACAAGGTCAACGGCACTTTCGCGGCCGAGAACCAGTGGTTGCTCACTCAGGTACTGCGCGAGGAATGGGGATTCGACGGCCTGGTCGTCTCCGACTGGGGGGCCGTCGGCGACCGGGTGGCCGCGCTGTTGGCCGGCACCGACCTGGAGATGCCCGGGAGCCGGCGGGGCACCGATGCCGAGGTCGCCGCCGCCGTCCGGTCCGGAGCGCTGGACGAAGCCGTCGTGGACACCGTCGTCGCACGACTGCGTGGCCTGGCCGCACGGACCCGTGCCGAGGCTGAACCACCGGTAGTGGACTTCGAGGCCCATCACCGGCTGGCCCGTGAAGCCGCCGCCGACTGTCTCGTACTGCTCAAGAACGACGACCGGACGTTGCCGCTGACGGGAACCGAACGGATCGCCGTCATCGGGGAGTTCGCGACGGCTCCGCGCTACCAGGGCGGTGGCAGCTCCCATGTCAACTCCGCACGGGTCGACAGCCCGGTGGACGAACTGCGCGACCTGCTCCCTGCCGCCAGGATCAGCTTCGCCCAGGGGTACAGCCGTACAGAAAGGGCCGACGCCCGGCGGCTGCGCGAGGAAGCCGTCGCACTGGCCGCGAGTGCCGACACAGCTGTCCTGTTCGTCGGACTCCACGAGGCCGACGAGTCCGAGGGGTTCGACAGGGAACATCTCCTCCTGCCGCTGGAGCAGATCAAGCTGGTCCGCGCCGTGGCCCGCGTCGCCCACCGCACCGTGGTGGTGCTGCTCAACGGCGGAGTGGTCTCCCTGGAGGGCTGGTACGAAGACATAGACGCCGTGATCGAGGCATGGCTTCCCGGCCAGGCCGCGGGCGGCGCGATCGCCGACGTGATCACCGGCAAGGTCAACCCCTCCGGCCGGCTGGCCGAGACCATCCCGTTCCGACTGGCCGACACCCCGTCGTACCTCAACTTCCCGGGCGAGCAGGGGCATGTCCGCTACGGCGAGGGAGTCATGGTCGGTTACCGGTACTACGAGACGGCCGACGTCGCCGTCCGCCACCCGTTCGGACACGGCCTGAGCTACACCACGTTCGACACGACCGGCTTCCACGTCACCGCCGACAGCACGGACATCGTCACGGTCACCGTGACCGTCACCAACACCGGCGACCGGTTCGGCAAGCACGTCGTGCAGATCTACGTGGCCCCGCCCCCGTGTCCGGTCAACAGACCGGTCCGGGAACTGCGCGGCTTCGCCAAGGTTGCGCTCGCGCCCGGCGAGAGCACCGACGTGGAGATCGTCCTGGACCGGCGCGCCTTCGCCTACTGGGACATCACCCGCGTCGGCTGGACCGTGGCGCCCGGCCGGTATCTGGTCCAACTCGCCGACAACGCCCACGACGTGATCACCACCGCCGAGATCCGACTGCCCGGAGACACCGTGGTGGGGGCACCGCTCACCCTTGACTCGTCCATCGGCGAGTGGTTCGGTCATCCCACCGTCGGACCGGCTCTGACCGCAGCGATGACCACGGGAATGACCGAGCAGGAGGCCTCCGCCGCCGCGCAGGGCCACGCCGACGCGCTGCGTCTGCTGTCATCCATGGCAATCCGTCAGTTCCTCGCGTTCCTAACTCAGGAGCTGCCGTCCGGTCTGCTGGAAGAGCTCATGGCCATGAGCGAGGCACCCGCCGGCCCGGCCGAGGCCCGATAACCGGGACGGCTCCCGGTACCACCGACCGCGGCCCGCCGTGCCCTGACACACGGCGGGCCGCTCCCACCACCGTCGTGCCGCGGACTGGCTGGCCCTGCCCTGCCGTGCAGGCACTCGCTTGGGTGTTGACAGAGCGCCCACGCGGGGCCGGTCCCGTACAAGCGCGCGGCCGACCCAGGACTGTTCAGGACGCGGCAAGCCGGCATCAGTCCTCCAGTGGCACGTAGTCGAACCAGTCGAAGTGGACCGTTCCCGCCGCGGCGTACATGCCGATCACGCGGCCCGTGAAGCCGCCGGCCACCTCGGTGGACAGGTAGCGGCCGTCGAGCGCGGCGAGTTCGACGAACACGCCCTCCGGGTCCTGCACGCCGAAGGCGAGGGTGTCTGGTCCCTGGCGGGCGTCGGTGACCTGCCGGGTGACGGCCGCCTCGATCGCGAGTACCACCGGGGCGGCGCCGGTCACCGGGTGGGAGGCCACCACCGTGCGCAGCGGGCCGATGCGGGCGATCACCCGAACCTCGCTCGCTGTCGCCTCGATCTCGTAGTGGTGTTGTTCGTCGAGGCGTACGGCCAGACCGCCGCGTCCTTCCGCCGGGTCGACCGAGGTCCTCGCACGGAAGGACAGGTGCTGCTGCCGACGGCCGACGAAGATCGCCTCGGGGTCGTCGAGGGATGCCCCCCGGGCGCGCAGACTCAACCAGCCGGACCGTTCCTTGGTGCTGTAGTGCTCCACGGGCCGGGAACGGAGCGATATCCAGACGGGGGCGAGTTCGCTGAGCTCGAAGTCGTCCCGGACCGGCGCGGCGGCGGGCCGCTGGAGGGGCCACGGGGGCGGGGACAGGGCGAGGGACACCTCGCCGACGACGGGCCAGTCGTCGACCCAGGTCACCGGGGCCAGGAACGTCTCCCTGCCGAGGACGTGCCAGCCGGGAGTTCCGCCCCGGGGCCGGACGCCGAGGAACACCATCCACCAGGAGCCGTCCGGGCCCTGCACCAGGTCTCCGTGGCCGGTGTTCTGGACGGGGTGATCGGTGCCGCGGTGCGTCAGGATCGGGTTGTCCGGGCAGGGCTCGAACGGGCCGTCGGGGGTACGGGAACGGGCGATGGAGACGCCGTGGCAGCGCTCGGTGCCACCCTCGGCTATGAGCAGGTACCAGTAGGCGCCGATGTGATACAGGTGTGGCGCTTCCGGGGCCTTGGCGCCCGGTGCGCCGGACCACAGGCGGCGCGGCTCGCCGAAGGTCTCCCCCGTCTGGGGGTCGATGCGGATCTGGCTGACGCCTGCGACAGTGCACCAGCAGTTGCCCTCGTCGTCCCAGGCGAGGTCCGGGTCGATGCCCTGCACCCCGGGCAGCCTCACCGGGTCCGACCAGGGGCCGGCCGGATCGGTGGCGGTGAACAGGATGTTCCCGTCGCCGCTCACGTTGGTCACGACGAGCCAGAAGCGGTCGTCGTGGTGGCGCAGGGTCGGTGCGTAGAGCCCGCCGGAAGAGGAGGTGCCGGGCGGCAGCCGCAGTTGGCCGGGCCGGTCCAGGGCGTTGCCGATCTGAGTCCAGTGCACCAGGTCACGGCTGTGGAAGACGGGGACACCGGGGTAGTACTCGAAGCTGGAGCAGGCCAGGTAGTAGTCCGCACCGACCCGGCAGATGCTCGGGTCGGGGTGGAATCCCGGGACGACGGGGTTGCTGAGGGTGTTGCCCGTCTCGGGCGCGCTCGACAATGGGGGTCCTTTCGAGGGGGTTGACCGCACATGGCCGCTGCCGGTCCGCGGTTCTCGGACCGGCAGCGGTCGGAGTCAGCGGGCGGGGTGCAGTTGCACAACCACGATCGAATAGGCCGGCACGGTCTGTCGGCCGCTACTGCCCTTCACGGCCGCGCCGATCGAGGTGGCGTTCTTCAGGTACGAGTACACCTGCGGCGTGGCCGATGCCGGGGTGAACCCGCTGTAGGCGAGGGTGACTTGGGCGTCGTTGGCGGGGTCCTTGTTGATGAGCATGACGTCCACGTCACCGCCTGCCCGGCGGACCGCGTGCGCGGAGACGAGGGCCGTCGAACTCTGGGCCTGGACCAACGCGTCACCCGGTGCTCCCAGCCGGGTGATCATCCGGATTCCGTGGTAGGGCGGGAACGGGGTGTTCAGCGGAGGCTCGCAGGACGCGCCACTGGACAGCATCCCGCCGTCGTCGTAGTCGCTGGCGCCCTCGACCGTGGTCACCTTGCTGCAGTCGGTGCCGTTGTGCAGGTCCCACCAGTCGAGGGTGAACGCGCCGTTCTCCATCCAGGTCAGGTATTCGTCGGGGGCGAACAGGCCGTTGGGCGAGGTGTCCTTGTAGGCGTTGGCGTTGGCCTCCGTGACCGCGATGCCCACGTTGGGCGCGTTGGTGCCGGCGTACTGGTTGATGAGGGAGCGGAGGGTGGCGGCCATACCCGGGATCTCGGTCTGGGGTTTGGTCAGCAGGTCGGCCTGGCTGTTGCCGATCGGGTAGTGGTGCACGACCACGAAGTCGATCTTCGAGCCGGCGATGGACAGCACGGTGTGGTTCCAGTCCGCCGAGTCGCCGGGGCCGGTGATCCCGTCCGGCCAGGCGCCCGGGGTGGTCAGAACCGCGCCGATCTTGATGGTCGGGTCGACGGCCTTCATCGCCGAGGCGTACTGCAGCAGGTTCGTGGCGTAGGTCGTGGCGCTGTGGCTGGAGTGGTGGTCGGTCTCCCAGGTGGCGCCGTACTCACCGTTGCCGTAGACCTCGTTGCCGATCTCCCAGTACTTGACCCCGTAGTTCTTGGTGACGTTGGCGTACCGCACCCAGCCCGCCGCCTCGTCGGGGGTTCCCGAGCCGTAGTTGGCGGTGATGATGGGCTGGGCGCCGGTGGCTCGGACCGTTCCCATGAAGGTGTCGAAGTCCGTGCCGGGTGCGACGTAGCCGCCTTCGACGGTGTGGGTCTGCCAGTGGTAGCCGTCCGCGTAGCTGCCGCCTGGGTAGCGGACCGCTCCAACGCCGGCGTCCCTGAGCAGGCCCGGTACGGCCGGGTGGTTCATGTTGCCGTCGTAGACCGCGACGTTCGTCCCCACCCCGGTGCTGGGGATGCGGGCCAGTGTGTGGCCCGCGTCGACGGCTACGGACGCGGTGATCGCGGCCGGGGTCGCGGTTGCCGAGGGAGTGGCGGCCAGGCCGGTGGCGGCTGCGGTCAGCGCCACGGTCGCACCCAGCCGGATGAGCCGTGCGCCCTGCCTGTGGAACCTCTGGACCAGTCTCCGCATGAGCTCCCCCAAGGGACGAGAACGAAACTTTCGCGCAGAATCCTTGGATAATTTCTCGTGGAGATTAGCGACACCCACTTCAGGGGTCAACAGTCAAGCAAGCCCTTTCCCGTGCACGAACAGACGGCCGCGTCGGCCTGAGCCCCGGGGGCAGGGCCACCCCGCCCGCCGGGGGTGCCCGAATTAAGAG
>NZ_JBIWOA010000032.1:59245-128889 GCF_044767525.1 Streptomyces sp. NPDC101234
GCCCCCCCCCCCGCCGGCGCGGGCGCCCCCCCCCGCCCGCCCCCCCCCCCGCGGCCGGAGGGTGGAGCCGGATTTCCGAGGTCAGTCCGCCGAGGGCGGTGCCGTGCTGGAGCGCACCGTGAGGGTCGTCGCGATCTCCAGCCCGACCTGGGGGGCCTGCTCGCCGCGGCCGAGGGTGAGCGCCAGTTCGGTCGCGGCCACGGCCATTTCGGTCAGGGGCTGGTGGACGGTGGTCAGGGGCGGGTCCACCCAGGCCACGACCGGCAGGTCGTCGAAGCCCACGACGCTCAGATCGGCCGGAATACGCAGGCCCACCTCGCGCGCCGCCTGGTAGACACCGAGGGCCTGGAGGTCGTTGGACGCGAAGATCGCCGTAGGGCGCTCGGGCAGGTCGAGCAAGGTACGCGCCGCGGTAAGACCGTCCTCGCGGGTGAGGTCGGCGTGCACGACGAGTTCCGGGTCGGCCGCCAGTCCGGCGGAGCGAAGCGCGGAGCGGTAGCCGTCGAGGCGGGCGGAGCAGCACAGCTGGTCCTCGGGACCGCCGATCATCGCGATGCGCCGGTGCCCCAGATCGGCCAGGTGACGGGTCGCGGCCCGGCCACCGGACCAGTTGGTCGCCCCCACGAACGGCACGTCGTCCGGCAGTTCCATGATCGGGTCGAAGACGACGAACGGGATCCCCTTCGCCGTCAGTTGCTCACGCTCGGCCTCGGAGAGCTGCGCCACCGACAGTACGCAGTTCGGGCGCCGGGAGACCGTGTCCTCCCAGATCGGGGTGGTCGCGTCGTGCAGTCCGAACTCCGAGACCATGACCCCGACGCGGTGCTGGCGGGCCACCCGCTCCACACCCCGGATGATCTCCACGGCCCACATGTCCTTCAGCTCGCGGAAGACCAGTTCCACGACGTTGCTACGTCCGGCTCCGGCCGGCTTGCGGTAGCCGTAGCGGTTGATGAGTTCCTCGACCCGGGCGCGGGTGTCCGCGGACACCCCCGACTTGCCGTTGAGCACCTTGGACACGGTCGGGACCGACACACCGGCCGACTCGGCGATGTACGCGATCGTGACCGACTTGGGAGCGGCCTTCGTCTCGCCGCCCTCCACGCCGTCCCCGTCGGCCGGCTCCTCGATGTCCCGGCCGGCCCGTCCGTCTGCTGCGTAGTCCGCCAAGGTCGCCTTCCCGATCGTCGAACCGGCCGCGATCCGCCGGTGCCCGGCCCGAAAGCCGGTTGGACAGCTTGCGTGCCGTGCCCGGCATTCTCGCATCTCTTACCGCTGAACCTGTGGCCTCGGGCACATGTTCATGTTAATTTCTCCGCCGCGAACAACGAAACTTTCTCTCGCCGCAGTTCCCGCCCGACAGCTGGTGACCGATGATCGCCCCGGCGACCGAGAGTCCAGCCCACGTGTCGAACGCTTCTGGCAGTGACCTCTCGGGGTCCGAGCCGCCGACCCACCGAAAGGTGCGCGTGATGACGAGGAGACCGGCAAGATTCCTTCCGCGACGGCACCGCGCGTCGCGTCCCCTGCGGAGACTGGCCGCGCTCCTCCTGGCGGTGGCCCTGCTCCCGCTGGTGCCCGCCACGGCCCACGCCGCCGATCCCCCAGAGCCCCCGCCGAGCGCCCCGGCCGCCCGCACCATGGTCGCGGCCATGCAGCCCGGCTGGAACCTGGGCAACACCTACGACGCCATCCCCGACGAGACCTCCTGGGGCAACCCGCCCGTGACCCGGGCGCTGTTCAGGAAACTCAGGTCGCAGGGCTTCCGGAGTATCCGGGTGCCCGTCACCTGGGGCATCCACCAGGGCGCCGGGCCGGCCTACACCATCGACCCGGCATGGATGGCGAAGGTACGGCAGGTCGTCGACTGGGCGCTGGACGAGCACCTGTACGTGCTGCTGAACATGCACCACGACTCCTGGATGTGGGTCAACAACCTCTCGACCGACCACGACGCCGTCCTCGCCAGGTACGACGCCACCTGGACCCAGATCGCCGCGGAGTTCCGCGACGAGCCGTCCAAGCTGGTGTTCGAGAGCATCAACGAGCCGACGTTCAGCGGCAGTTCGGGTGACGACGAGAACTACCGGCTGCTGGCGGAGCTCGATCGCGAGTTCCACCGGATCGTCCGCGGATCGGGCGGCGCCAATGCGCACCGGCTGCTCGTCCTGCCCACTCTGTACACCAACTCCGACCAGGGCCGGCTGGACGCGCTGGCCGTCGAACTCACCGCGCTGCACGACCCGATGGTCGCCACGACGATCCACTTCTACGGCTTCTGGCCGTTCAGCGTGAACATCGCCGGGTACACCCGGTTCGACGTCACCGTGCAGCAGGACCTCACCGATCAGTTCGACCGCGTGTACAACACGTTCGTCGCCCACGGCGTCCCGGTCATCGTCGGCGAGTACGCCCTGCTCGCCTACGACCCCGACCGGCCCGGCATCATCGAACGCGGCGAGCAGCGCAAGTACTTCGAGTTCCTGGGCAACTACGCCCGCAAACGCAGGCTGACCACCATGCTGTGGGACGCCGGCCAGTTCCTGAACCGGGACACCCTGCAGTGGCGGGACCCCGAGCTGTTCGCCCAGATCAGGTCGAGCTGGACCACCCGCTCCGGCACCGCCTCCACCGACCAGGTGTTCCTCCCGAAGTCGAGCCCCATCACGAGCCAGACCCTCACCCTCAACACCAACGGCACCGACTTCCAGGGCCTCCGGTACGGCTCCCGCAACCTGCTCAAGGGCAGGGACTACACCCTCTCCGGCGACCGGCTCACGCTGACGTCCGCCGCGCTGACCGAGCTCGCCGGCGACCGTGCCTACGGCGTCGACGCGACGCTCCAGGCCCGGTTCTCCCGTGGCGTCCCGTGGCGGATCGACCTGATCGGCTACGACCCGCCCGCCCTGTCGGACGCGGCGGGCAACACCGACGGCTTGACGATCCCCACCCGGTTCCGCGGTGACCAGCTGGCGACCATGGAGGCCACGTACGACTCCGACGGCGGCAACGCGGGCCCGGCGAGCTGGACCCCGTACCAGCAGTGGGACAGCGCCTTCACCGCGTACACCGGCGACTCCGTCAAGCTGACCGCCGACTTCGTCAACTCGCTCAAGGACGGCTCCCCGGCCACGCTCACCTTCCACTTCTGGAGCGGCGCCACGGTGACTTACCACGTCACCAGGACCGACACCACCGTGACCGGCACAACCGCCTGACCTCGACGGTACGAGGTCGTCAGCTCACCAGGCCCGTCGTTGAAGCGCTTCGACACGAAAGCAGCCCGACCATGACTGAGCAGATGAACCGCAGAACCCTCCTGAACACGGCCGTGGCCGTGGCCGGCACCGCCGCGCTGGCGCCGCTGCTGTCCGCCTGCGGCAACGGCGGCGGCCAGGGCTCCGGCGGAGCCAGCACCAAGAAGGGCCTCAAGGCGGTACTCCCCGCCTACGTGCCCGACAGCTCCGTCAAGCCGGACATCCCTTCGGTGGCCGGCGGCACGGACATCGCCACCGACCCCGGCTTCCTCACTTACCCGGCCGCACGGCCCCGGACGGTGGACTCGGTCCCCGGCAAGGGGGGCAGCTACACGGCGGTCACACCGCTCTGGGGGACCATCCCCTCCCCCGGCAACTCCTTCTACCAGGCAATGAACAAGGCGCTGGGTCTCGACCTCACGATCAAGCCGGCCGACGGCAACAACTACCTCACCATCATCCCCACGATGACCTCGGCCAAGAAGCTGCCCGACTGGATCCAGCTGCCGGCCTGGTGGAACTCCGGTTTCAACACCGGCGGCCTGGCCGGCACCCAGCTCGCCGACCTCACCCCGTACCTGGCCGGAGACAAGATCAAGAAGTATCCGAACCTGGCGGCGATCCCCAGCGGCGCCTGGCAGGCCGGCGCCTGGGGCAACAAGATCTACGGCATACCGTCGTACTCCAGCAGCGCCGTCGTCTCGGGCACCACCTTCTACCGGCGCGACATCCTGGAGACCAAGGGCGTCACCGCCGACCATGTCAAGTCCGCCGACGACCTGTTCGCCCTCGGCAAGGAACTCACCGACGCCAAGCGGGGCGTCTGGGCCTTCGACGACGTGTGGACCTACCTCTTCCCCTTCTGGGGCGTGCCCAACAAGTGGAAGGTCGAGAACGGCAAGCTGGTCAACAAGTACGAGATGCCGGAGTTCCTGGAGGCACTCGACTGGCACTACAAGCTCGCCAAGGCCGGGTACGTCCATCCTGACGCGCTGGCCGGGCAGGACGCTGCCGGAGCCACCCGGTTCTACGCCGGGAAGGTACTGATCTCCGGTGGCGGCACCGGGGCGTGGAACCTGAGCGACCAGCAGTCCGGGGCGGCCGCCGACAAGAACTACCGGCGGGGCGCCGTCAACATCTTCGCGGCCGACGGAAGTTCCAAGCCCAGCCTGTTCCTCGGCAACTCCACCGGCACCATCAGCTACCTCAACCGCAGGCTGAAGAAGGACCAGATCGAGGAACTGCTGGCCGTCGCCGACTACTTGGCCGCACCCTACGGTTCGGCCGAGTACACCATGGTCAACTACGGAGTCGAAGGCGTCCACCACACCATGGTCAAGGGCGTTCCCACCTTCACCGACGCCGGCAAGAAGTACGTGCAGCCGCAGACCTACTCCTTCCTGGCCTCCTGCCCCCAGGTGATCAGCAACCCCGGCGCCGACCAGGTGACCAAGGACTTCGCCGCCTGGCAGGCCGCCAACGTCGAGTACCTCTACAAGCCGGTGTTCTGGAACATGAACATCAGCCTGCCCGCCACGCTGGCCACCGCGGACGCGGCCCAGTCGGTCGAGGACACGATCAAGGACTGCTGCCACGGCAAGCAGAAGGTCTCCGACGTCCAGGACGCGATCTCCGCCTGGAAGAGCAGCGGCGACCGGCTCAGGCAATGGCTGACAAGCAACGTCCTGGAGAAGTACGGCACAGGGCAGTGAGGGGAGCCGGAACCATGGCCGCCTCAGTCGCCGCCGAGACCGACCAGCACCAGGCCAAGGCGCCCGTGCAGCACGGACACGTCAAACTCCACTGGCGGATCCGGCTGCGCCGGGACCGGTCCCTCGTCATCATGACGATCCCGGCCGTCGTCCTGCTCCTGGTCTTCAACTACGCACCGCTCTTCGGCCTGATCACGGCCTTCCAGTACTACGACCCGCTGGTCGGCGTGTGGCACAGCCAGTGGGCGGGCCTGGAGCAGTTCACCGCCCTCTTTCAGGACCCCTTGTTCTGGGGCGCGTTGCGGAACACGCTCTACCTGAGCTTCGTCCAGCTGATCCTCTTCTTCCCCATCCCGATCGCCCTGGCCCTGCTGCTCAACACCGTGCTCAGCGAGCGGCTGCGCAATCTGATCCAGTCGATCGTCTATCTGCCGCACTTCTTCTCCTGGGTGCTGACGATCACCATCTTCCAGCAGATGCTCGGCGGCGCCGGCGTGCTCAACCAGTTCCTGCGCCAGCACGACCTCGGCACCTGGGACGTCATGACCAACTCGCACACCTTCGCGCTGCTGGTCACCTTCCAGGCCGTCTGGAAGGAGGCCGGCTGGGGCATCATCGTCTTCCTCGCCGCGCTCGCCGCCATCGACACCACCCTCTACGAGGCCGCGACGGTGGACGGAGCCGGCCCCTGGCGCCGCATGTGGCACATCACGCTGCCCGGGATGCGCGGCGTGATCGTCCTGATGCTGGTGCTGCGCCTGGGCAACGCCCTGACCGTGGGCTTCGAGCAACTCCTGCTCCAGCGCGTGGCCGTGGGCCACCAGGCGGCGGACGTGCTGGACACCTTCTCCTTCTACTACGGCATCGCCACCAACAACTACAGCTACGGCGCCGCGGCCGGCCTCTTCAAGAGCGTCATCTCGCTGCTGCTGATCTGGGGCGCGAACAAGATCGCGCACGCCTTCGGAGAGGACGGGTTGTACCGCTCATGAGCACCGCCATCCCGCTGCGCCGACGCGGCAGCGGCAGACGTCCGGTCTGGGACGGGCAGCCAACACTCGCGGGGAACACCGGCAAGGGCACGGCGCTCACCCTGGTCGTCGCAGCCGTCCTGGTCCCCCTGTGGATCATCGTGGTCACCAGCTTCTCCACCCAGGCAGCCGTCAACCGCGCGGGCGGCCTGGTCATCTGGCCGGACGGCCTCACCACCTCCGCCTACCGGGAGATGCTGGGCGACCCGACCGTACGCACCTCGGTTCTGGTGAGCCTCGGCATCACCGTCATCGGCACCGCGCTCTCCATGGTCGTGTCCGTGCTGTGCGCCTACGGCCTCTCCCGCGCCCGCTCCTACGGGCACCGGCCCATCCTGGCCCTGCTGGTCGTCACCATGTTCGTCAGCGGCGGCCTGATCCCGACCTTCCTGGTCGTCACCGGCCTCGGCGGCTACGGCCGGTACTGGTCCCTGATCCTGCCCAGCGCGGTGTCGGTCTTCAACATCCTCGTGCTGCGCTCCTTCTACTCCAGCACCTCGGCGGAGCTCATCGACGCCGCCCGGATGGACGGGGCCGGTGACTGGCGGATCCTGTGGTCGGTGGTGCTTCCCACGTCCCGCGCGGTGACCGCTGCCATCACCCTCTTCTACGCCGTCGGCTACTGGAACGCGTTCTTCAACGTCATGCTCTACATGCCCACGGAGAGCCAGAAATGGCCCCTGCAGTACGTCCTGCTCACCTACGTCAACCGCGGCAACGGCCTGCCGGGTTCCGTCAACAACGGTTTCGGCAACGCCCACGCGGAGACCGCACCCCTGTCCCTGCAGATGGCAGTGGTCGTACTGACCCTGGTGCCGTTGCTGGTCGTGTACCCCTTCATGCAGAGGCACTTCAGGACCGGCGTACTCACCGGCGCCATCAAGGGCTGACATCCGCCACGGGTCTGCCGGTGCCGGGCGCGGAGCCCGGCACCGGCAGGATGTGTCGGCAGGTCAGCCCACGACGAAGGTGTAGTCGCCTGCGGAGACCCGGTAGGACGCGGTGGAGGCGGTGCGGGCCTCGGGCGTCGGCCGCCTGGATCCGGTGGCGATGACGTTGTCCTGGGCGTCCGCGGGCGCGCGGACCACGGCCGTGCTGCCCACCGGGACACGGACCTTCAGGGTGAAGTGGCCGCGGCTGTCCTTCCGCCAGTCGCTGCTCACCAGTCCTTGGGGCGTGCGGTAGCTGCCGGAGGCGTGGGTGAGGTCCCCGACGACGGCCGGAGCGATCTCCAGCTCGCGGTAACCGACCGATTCCGGCGTCTGGTTGATGCCGGCGAGCCCGTTGACCAGCCAGGCGTCGACCTGGCCGAGGAAGTGGTGGTTCTGGGAGCCGGAGCCGTCGAGGGACTCGGCGAGGGTGGTGTGGCCGCTGGTGACGAGGTAGCCGTAACCGGGTGAGGTGGGGTTGACGACCATGTCGTAGAGGACGTCGTCGCGTCCGCCCGCGTGCAGGGCCCGGAAGAGCGGGCCGAGCCCGACCGAGCCGCTGGTGATGTGGTTGCCGGCCGTGCGGACGGAGGCGACCAGCCGGTCCAGGACCTGCTGCCGGTCGGCGGCGGGCACCAGGCCGGCGTCCAGCGCCATCGCGTTCGAGGTCTCGCTGTCACTCCCGTAGTAGACCCCCTGGGCGTCCTCGTGGCGGAACCTGGTGGTGAACTCGCCGGCCAGGGTCGAGGCGAGCGCGGCGTACTTCACCTGATCCGCCTTCTTGTCCAGCACCTGCGCGATCTGCGCCATGTCGTGCGCGGCGGTGTAGTAGCCGGCGAGGATCGCCAGTTGCATGGGGGTGGTGTTGTCGGCGGCGGACCAGTCGCCGAGGCCCGGGATGTCGCCGTTGTTCGCGGCCTTGTTGGCGGCTTCGTAGTCGAGCCACTTGACCATGTTGTCGTAGTACAGCGACATGGTCCGGGTGTCCCCGTAGGTCTTGTACAGCTGCCAGGGGATGCGGATGACGGCGCTGCCCCAGTTGACCTCGTCGAGGAACTCGATCGTCCCCTGCGGATACTGGAGTTTGACCGGGGCGACCCGGTGGAACTCCGGAGCGATGTTCGCGATCAGCCCCGGTGACTCGTCGCCGGGCTGCCGCTGCGCGGTGGCCATGTTGCGGACCAGCTGCGGCTCGTAGGAGGACAGGTCGTAGTCGGTGAGCAGGGCGTCTATGTTGTGCAGGTTGTCGCCAGTGTACGGGCCCTTCTCGCGGTCCGGGCAGTCGGTGAGGACCGACATCATGTTGCTCTGCGTCGCCCGGAGCGTGATGGCGTGGATCTCGTTGATGAGCTGGTTCGACGAGGTGAAGTCACTGGCCCTGGGGTTCGACGCGTGGACCACCTGCATGGTGACGGTGCCGGCCTTGGGCGCGGCGGGCAGGCCGTCGACCTTCAGATAGCGGAAGCCGCTGTAGGTGAAGCGCGGGTGCCAGGTCTCCCTGCCGTGCCCGGAGAGGGTGTAGCGGTAGGCGATCTGGTTCGCGGCCGTGGCGCCCGTGGAGGAGATGTCCAGGCTCCCGTCGGCGTCGAGCTTCTCCGCCGGGATCATGGAGACCGTGGTCCCGGCGGGCCCGGACACCCGCAGGCTGGGCCAACCGGAGCGGTTGGCGCCGAAGTCGAGGAGGTACGCCCCCTTGCCGTCCGGCGTGACGGACACCGGCTCGACGGTCTCGGCGACCGTGACCGGGGGCCGCGGGTCGGCCCGCAACGGCGTGGTGTCCCGCGGGGTCGTGGTGGAGGTGAGCTCGGCCAGGGACGCGTTCTGCCAGTCGGGCCCGTCCAGTCGGGTCGCGGAGGTGGGGGCGGTCGCGGAGCGACGGGCGTCGTACTCCTCGCCGCTCCACCAGGACGAGTACGTCGTGGGGCCGAGGGCGGTACGCCAGGAGGTGTCCGTGCCCAAGGTTTCGCGCCGGCCGTCGGTGTAGGTGATCTCCAGCTGGGCAATCGCCTTCGGCTCCCCGTAGACGGTGTACGACTCCAGGCGGCCTCCGAAGAAGTAGTGCCCGGGCGTCTTGACCCGCTGATAGGCGCCGCTGCCCGTCTCGATGCCCAACGTGTTCGTGCCGTACCGGAGTTGGCGGGTGAGGTCGTAGGTGCGGTAGTCGACCTCGGCGGAGTACGTCGTCTGGCCGGGCTCCAGCACGTTCGTGCTGACAGGCCTCCCGTTGAGCGTGGTGGCGTACATGCCCAGGCCGGTCATGTACAGCCGGGCCTTGGCCACCTTGCCGCGTACGGCGAACGCCTTGCCGAAGACGGGCAGCGGCGACACCGTGCCGTCGGGGCGGGTGTAGTCGTAGGACGAGTTCTCGATCCAACGGG
This sequence comes from Streptomyces sp. NPDC101234, assembly GCF_044767525.1. Lineage (NCBI taxonomy): Bacteria > Bacillati > Actinomycetota > Actinomycetes > Kitasatosporales > Streptomycetaceae > Streptomyces > Streptomyces sp. NPDC101234. Next base: position 68,553 of record NZ_JBIWOA010000032.1, read on the forward strand.
CGGACCAGTCCGAGGCGTTCAGCAGGCCCATCTCGAAGGTGGCCGGGGAACTCCAGTCGGAGACACGGCCGCCGCCGTCCCAGACGCGGACCTGCCAGGCGACCGTCTCCCGGGCCGTGAGCGCGGCGGAGAAGGGGATGCCCGTGGACACGGACGAGACGACCTTGCCCGTTCGCCATACGTCGGCCCGGCCCTTGCGCAGGGCGTCCGCCGAGTGGGCCGCCCTGATCTCGTACGCGGTCTGCGGACTGCCCGCCGAACGCCAGGAGAGCAGGGGCGCGCGATCGTCGATGCCGATCGGGTCGACCTTGTTCTCCGTCTTCAGGTCGACGGCGTACGGATGGGTGGAACGGTGCGTCCCGGGCGCGGCATGGGCCACGCCGGAGACGGTGAGTGCCAGTGCGGCCGCGAGCGCGGCCGCACCAGTGTGGGTGCCTCTCACCAGGGCTTCCCTTCGAATGCTATGAAACGTTTCAGTCGCGGGTGTGGAAAGGTCCGCGCGGGGTCAGCGCAGGCTGCTCGTCAGGCGGTACGAGCCGGAGGGCAGCAGGTAGGAGGCGGTGCCGTCGGCGTGCCCGAGGAAGCGCACGCCGGCCACGCTCGACAGCGGGGTGCGTCCTTCTCGGACGGAGTCGGCGGAGACGGCTGTGAGTCGCAGCGTGGCCTCGCTGTTGGCCGGGACCGTCAGGTCGTACGACAACGTCTCGCCGCCGTCCGTGATCCGCCATTCGCTCCTGATCTCGCCGTACGGCGACTGGTGGGTGCCCGCGACATGGGTGATCTTCCCGGTGGGATCGAGGTGCGGTTGCAGCACGAAGTGCTTGAAGCCGGGGTTGTCGGGGTCACGAGCGATGCCGGCCATGTAGGCGTACATCCACTCCATGACGGCGCCGTAGGCGTAGTGGTTGAAGGAGTTCATGCTGACCGGGCCGAACCCGTCGGTCCTGGAGTAGGAGTTCCAGCGCTCCCAGACGGTGGTGGCGCCGCCTCGCACCGAGAACAGCCAGGACGGCAGCGCGTCCTGGTGCAGCAGCTTGTACGCCAGGTCCGTGCGGCCCTCGTCACTGAGGACGGGGGCGAGGACGTTGACGCCGAGGAAGCCCACCGACAGCGTGTTCTCGGCGTACTTGACCCGGCTGCTCTTCGGATGGGCTGCCTTGTAGGCCGCGTCGTTGCCAATGTTGTCCGCCAAGTGGCCGACCAGGGCCCGGTGTTGGGCCTCGGTGTCGTAGAAGCCGAGCTTGAGGACCCACAGGAGGGCGGTCTGGCTGTTGTCCTCGGTCTTCTGGTCGGGGTCGGAGCCCGGTTCGATCGGGGAGGCGTCGCCGAGGCTGGACTTCAGGATGACCGTGCCGTCCTCGGTGCTGAGGTACTTGGTGATGAACGCCCTCTTGATGTCGCCGAAGAGCTGCTCGTAGGCGGCGGCCTCGGCCGGGCGGTCGGTGGCTCGGGCCATCTGCGCCATGAGCTGGGCGACATAGCCGTAGTAGACGTCGCTCATGAGCTGCGCGCTGGTTTTCTGCGGGGCGAGCCAGTCGCCGGTGAGGGAGCCCTGCCCGGCGTAGGTGTCGCCGGTCTGCTCCCGGATCCAGTCGAGGTAACGGGTCATAGCCGGCCAACTGCTGTCGACGACGGCCGGGTCGCCGGTCATCTGCCACAGCGTCCACGGCAGCACGACCCCGCAGTCCGCCCAACCGCTGCCGCCGCCGGGGAAGTTGTAGCGTCCGCCCGGGGCGACCCCGGTGAACTGGGCCTTGTCCTGCCCGTAGATGGTCTGGGAGTCGATGACGGTGTGCTGGAAGTGGTCGAGGAAGAGACCGGCGTCCGCGTTGTACAGGCCCGTGGTGGCGAAGACCTGGGTGTCGCCGGTCCAGCCGAGGCGCTCGTCGCGCTGCGGGCAGTCGGTGGGCACCCAGAGGTAGTTGCCACGCTGCCCCCAACGGATGTTGCTGATGAGCTGGTTGGTGTCGGCGTCATCCGTGGTGACGGTGCCGGTCTCCTCGGTCGCGGAGGTGGCGACCTTGCCGGTCAGGCCGGTGATCGTGACCGTCTCGGTCGCGGTGACGGAGGCGTACCGGAAGCCGTAGAAGGTCAGGGAGTCCTGGTGGGTCTCGCCGTGGCGGTCGCCCTTGAGGATGTAGGTGCTGGTGGCCTTGGCGCTGCGGAGGTTGGCCCGGTAGAGGGAGCCTTCGGGGCCGTCGGCGCCGGCGCTGCTGTCGTTGAGCATCTCGCCGAACCGGAAGGTGACCTGGGCTCCGGCCGGACCGCGCAGGCGGTAGCGGGGTACGCCGACCATGTTCTGGCCCAGGTCGAAGATCGCGGTGTCGCCGGCGCCGATGGTGACGTGGGCGGAGACCGCCCGGTGCGGGTCGGTCACCGTCCGGTCGGGGTCGACGACGACTCTGCCCTTGCCCTCGCCGGTCACGCCCGTGCAGACGGTGATCGACTGCGGGCGGCGGTCCCAGCGGCTCATCAACCGGGCGGTCTCGGCCGGGTAGGCGGTGAGCCGCGCGTCGGGGTACCTGGTCTCATAGGAGACGCGTTCGGTGTCCGACCAGGCGGAGTCGTCGAAGCCGGACGACGTCCAGCCGGGCAGCTCCGCTCGGGCGTCGTAGGTCTGGCCGTCGTAGATGTCGTCGGCCCGGTAGGGACCGGTGTCGGTGGCCTTCCACGAACCTTCCGCCCGGGTGACGACGGACTCGCTCGTGCCGTCGGTGTAGCGGATCAGCAGCCTGGCCTTGAGGGCGAGGGCGTTGCCGTCCTCGGAGTAGTAGGTGCTTCCCTCGGAGATACGGCCGTTGTACCAGCCGTTGCCGAGGACGGCCGCCAGGGTGACGGCCGGTTCCCGGGCCACGAGGTGCGTGACGTCGTAAGTGAGGTAGTTGGCGCGCGCGTCGTAGTTCGTCCAGCCAGGGGCGAGCAGTTCCAGGGTTGCGGCGCCGTCCTGCGGGACGGTCACCTGGTGGCCGCTGACGTGCAGGTCGTAGATCCCGAGGGCGGAGACGTAGAGCCGCGCCTCGCGGACCCGGCTGCGCAGTGGGGCTTCGGTGCGCAGCATCGGGGCGCCGGGCGAGTTCGGCGTCTTGCCTGTCATCCCGATCCACTGCGCGCCGTCCCAGCCGGTGACGCCGTCCGTGCTCATCAGGCCCGTCTCGAACCAGGCCACGGGTCCGCTGCCGACCAGGCGGCCCGCGGTGTCCCAGACGGTGACGGTCCAGTAGTAGCGGTTCGAGGCGGTGAGGGGCGGGCCACCGTAGCGGACGGCCACCGAGTCGGTGGACCGGACCCGGCCGCTGTTCCAGACGTCGGCTCTGCCGCCGGTCAGCTTTCCAGGCGAACTGGCCACGGCGATCTCGTACGCGCCCTGGCTCCGCCCGCGTCCGACGGCCCGCATCAGCCAGCCGAAGCGGGGGTGCGTGGCGTCCACGCCGAGCGGGTCGATGCGGTGCTCCACCGTCAGTCCGTACACGGCGCCATCCTCCATGGGGCGATTCGGTGCGGCCTGTGCAGTGCCGCCGGTCAGGGCCGCCACTACCGGCACCGCGCCCGCGGTCGCCGCGAGCAGGGTCCGGCGGCGGGGTCCCGTCGTGCGCTGTCTGCCATCGTCTCCACTTCCTCTCCCGTCAAGCCGCACGTCGCCCGTGTCGCGCTCGTCATGGCTCACTCCGTTGTCCTCTCGGCCGCCGGCACCGCGCTCACGAGCCGGCCTTGTAGTCGGTGTCCATCTCCTTGAGGAGCTTGTCGGGCGTGGACTGCCCGCTGAAGATCTCCTGGAGGCCGCTGAGCATGGTCTGCTGCACCTTGGCGTTGGGCCAGCGCTGGTCCATGAAGGGCACGGTGCGGTTCGACTTGATGAACGTGGACAGTTCGGTGAGCGAGGGGTCGACCGCGAAACCCGTGTCCGGGAGGGAGGGCAGGCCGCCCTGCTTCTTGACGAACAGGTTCATGCCCTCGGGGGACATCACGAAGTCCACGAACTTCAGGGCCAGTTCGGGGTTCTTGGCCTTGGCGTTGACGCTGTAGCCGGCGCCCGCCGCGGCCGGGATGACGGTCTGGGACGGGTCGTCCGTCGCCGGGAGAGCCTTGAGGGCGAAGGTGCCCTGCGGGTTCTTCTGCTTGAGGAGGGCGATGACCCAGTTGCCCTGGACGATGCCGAGCGTCTTGCCGGTGGCGGCAAGCTGCTGGCTGGCCTCGTAGTTGGTGCCCAGCGGGTTCTTCTGGAAGCAGCCGGTCTTCTCCATCGTCACGTACTTGTTCAGGGCCGTGGTCCACGCGGACTGCGCGAAGGTCGTCTGCCCGGACTGCATCTTCTGGTCGAAGCCGCGGTCGGGGCCGTAGACGGTGGTGGCGACCAGCGAGTAGAGCACGAGCTGGGTCACCCAGTTGTCCTGGATGCCCAGCGCGAACGCGGGGGTTCCCTTCGCCTTGGCGGCCCGGCAGAAGGCCAGCAGCTTCGTCCAGGTGTCCGGCGGGGTGAGCCCGGCCTTCGCCATGGCCTGCTGGTTGTAGACCGCGCCGATGCCGTTCTGCCCGAAGACCGCGGTGTACGTCTTGCCCTGGTACTGGGCGACGCTCTTCATCGCCTCAGGCATCTTCCCGGCCCAGGGCTGGTCCGAGAGGTCGCGGAGGTAGCCGGGCTTGGCGAGGACGTAGGTGGCGCCCGGGTTTCCGTTGCCGGGCCAGACCGACATCACGTCCGGTGCGGTGCCGGAGGACAGCTGGGTGCGGATCTGCTGCTGGTACTGGTCAGCGCCGCTGGTGGTGTACCGGACCTTGACGCCCGGGTTGGCCTGCTCGAACGCCTTGACGACGTCCTCGACGGAGCCCTGGTCGACCGAGGCGAGGGTCAGCGTCTTGGAGCCGCCGCCACCGGAGCCCCGGGCCTGGGTGCCGCCGCTGCAGGCGGCGAGCAGGGCGGCGGCCGTCGTCGTGGCGACCAGAGCCGTGAGTGTGCGTGTCTTCATGGTGTCTCCTTCGAGGAGCAGAAGGCGGGGCTCATCCCCGCAGCCCTCCGGCAAAGCCGTTGATGATGCTGCGTTGCAGGAGGAAGTAGACGAGCAGGACGGGCAGGATGCTGATCACCAGGGCGGCGAAGATGAGGTTCCAGTCGGTGACGTACTGACCGACGAAGCCGGCGATCGCGACCGGCATGGTCTGCTGGGCGCTTCCGCTGAGGTACAGCAGCGGGGTGAAGAAGTCGTTCCAGACGGCGACCGCGTTGAGGACGAGGGCGGTCACGGTGACGGGTTTGAGCATCGGCAGGACGACGTGCCGGAAACCCTGCAGCGGGGTGCAGCCGTCGATCAGCGCCGCGTCCTCGAAGTCACGAGGCAGGGCGCGCAGGAAACCGACGTAGAGGAAGACGGTGAACGGCACCTGGAGGCCGGAGTAGAAGAGGACGAGTGCCCAGGGGGTGCCGAGGAGGCCGAGGTCGCGCATGGTCTGGTAGAGCGGGAGCGAGGCGAGCTGGAAGGGCAGCACCAGGCCGAGCAGGACGAGCAGGTAGGTGCCGCGCGACCAGCGGGCCGTCACGCGTGCCAGTGGAAAGGCGGCGAGGGCGGAGACGGCCAGGACGATCACGACGCTGCACACCGTGACCAGCACACTGTTGGCCAGAGCCCCGCCGAGCGAGCCCTGCTGCCAGGCGTGGGTGAAGTTCTCCAGGGTCGGCGAAGCGGTCGGGCGCAGCGGCGACGTGTTGTCCGACGCCGGCCGTACGGCGAGGTTGACCAGGACGTAGAGCGGGAAGCCGACCACCAGGGCGGCGGCGATCATGGCCAGTTCGAGTGCGAGGGTGCGCGGGCGGTAGCGGTTCATGCGGCGGCCCTCTCGCTGCGGGAGAGCGCCGCGTACTGTCCGGTGGAGACGACCGCCACGACGATCGTGAGGACCACCGCGAGGGCGATGCTGTAGCCGAACTCGCCTAGCGTGAAGGCGTCCTTGTAGATGAGGGTCGACAGGGTGTCGGTCGCGTGCCCGGGCCCGCCGCCGGTCAGCGCATAGACCTGGTCGAAGAGCTTGATCCCGCCGATGATCGACAGCATCAGGTTGATCGTGAACGCCGGGGCGAGCAGCGGCCGGGTCACCGACCAGAAGCGGCGTACCGGACCGGCCCCGTCGAGCGCCGCCGCCTCGTGGACCTCCTGGGGCACGGACTGCAGTCCCGCCAGGAAGATGACCATCGAGTAGCCCGCGAACTGCCACACGATCACCCCGACCACCGCCCACAGCGCCAGGTCCGGACTGCCCAGCCAGTCCTGCCGCCAGGCGCCCAGACCCACCGCGCCGAGCAGGCTGTTGACCGCACCGTCCGGGCCGAGCAGGTTGCGCCACAGGTAGGCGGTGACGATCGGGGTGACCACCGCGGGGGCGAACAGGAACACCCTGAGCACGTTGCGGGTCCTGATGGCCGAGTTGACGCCGAGGGCGAGCAGCAGTCCCACCGCGTTCTGCACGACCGTGATCGACACGGCGATCAGCAGGGTGTGCCACACGGCCTGCACCGCGTCGCCGTCACGGACCATGTCGGCGAAATTGCCCAGGCCCACGAAGCCGTAGTGGGGATCGAGGCCGTCCCAGTCGGTGAACGCGTAGTACACACCGCGAGCGCTCGGCACCAGGACGACGAAGGCGAACAGGAGCAGGGCCGGCGCCATGAACCACCACGGCGGCGTGGTACGGGCGCGACGGACCGAGTCCGCGGGGGCACGGTCCGGAGGGTGGCTGCGGTCCGGGAGTTGGGCATTCGAGGCGAGAGTCACAGGCGGACCTGCTTCCTTGAAACGTTTCAAAGAGTGCTCGGTGAGGGGCGTACCAGCTGGACGGGCTGAGGTACCTGCCGACTTCTTGGATTGCGGGATGCGGGCGGCGCCGAATGACACGCCCTCGGCGGCCCAGTGGGTAACGTTTCCCACCGGGTGTTGCCAGACCCTAGAGAGCGCTCTGCGTGACGTCAAGACGCTGCGCACGCTGCAGGATTGTTACGGTTACGCGTCGAACGGGGCGGCCCCGGCCAGAGAGCCGCCCCTTACCGAGGTGGAGGTTCGTCCGTACACTTTCAGCCAACGTTGCCCACGGCGTCGGAGGAAGTCACATGGAGCCGCCCGCATCACCCCGTCGCGTCACCATCATCGACGTCGCCCGTCACGCCCAGGTCTCCACTACGGCCGTGTCCAAGGTGCTGCGCAACGCCTACGGTGCCAGCCCGGCGATGCGGGCGAAAGTGCGCCAGGCGATCGACGAGCTGGGCTACCGGCCCCTGGCGGCGGCGCGGGCGTTGCGCGGGCAGACGTATACGATCGGCGTGATGCTGCCCGACATCCGCAACCCCTTCTTCCCCGAGATCCTCGACGGCATCACCGGCTGCCTGGCGGACAGCGAGTACCAGGTCCTCCTGGGCCCGGGCTGCAACGGTGAAAGGGAGGAGGCCCGGGTCATCGAGGCCATGATCGACCGCGGTATGGACGGCCTCGTCCTGGTCGCCCCCGTCTCGTCGCGCACCCGTTTGGAAGCTGTCGCCTCCGTCGTGCCGACCGTCGTGGTCGGCCGCCACGGCCACTCGCCGGTGTACGACACCGTCGCGGCCGACGACGTCGCGGGCGCGGCCCTGGTCGTCGGTCACCTGGCCGAGCTCGGGCACCGCCGGATCGCGCACATCGAGCACCACGAGACCGATCCGACACGCATCGCCGAGATGCCCAACACCCAGCGCGCCGACGGATACCGGCAGGCCATGCGGAACGTGGGCATGGCCGCGGAGATCGACGTCGCCTCCACCAGCTACACCCAGCAGGGCGGATACGACGGCATGCGAGAGCTGCTCGCGCGCCCCCGGCGGCCCACGGCCGTCTTCGCGGGCGCGGACATCGTCGCCATGGGTGTCCTGGATGCGCTCACCGAAGCCGGCCTCTCGGTGCCCGGTGACGTCTCGGTCGCGGGTTACGACAACACGACCTTCGCGGCGTTCGGCCCGATCTCCCTGACGAGCGTGGACCAGGCCGGCCATGAGCTCGGCCGGAACGCGGCCCGGCTCGTCCTGGAACGCATAGCGGACCGCGGCAAGCCGCCGGTCCAGGTCAAACTCTCCCCCTCGCTGGTGACGCGCCGCACCACGGCCGCGCCGTCGGCATAGGCCAGCGGCGCTACCAGACCACGGGGGAACTTCCGGTTTCTTGAGTCAGTGACTGCCGGGGAGGCCCGCGTGGGCCTCGGGTTCGGGCAGGGGTTCGGTGTTGCGGCTGCTGAGGCCGTCGAGAGAGATACGCAGGAGACGGCGCCACTGACCTGGGTGACTGTCGCCGGTCGTCAGGACGGCCTGGCTCAGGGAGCCGCTGAGCAGGACCAGGTCGTCGGTGGTGACATCGGGGCGCAGGAGGCCGGCGTCCATGCAGCGGGTGCGCAGCTCGTCGATGAAGGTGTAGCAGCGCTGGGCGCAGGAGGGAGTGGGGCCGCCCCTGGTGGTGTAGCTCTCGACGACGGCGCGGTTGCCGGCCTGCGTGGTGAGCATGTGCTCGAAGAACCCGGTCAGCGCCTGCCAGGGATCTTCGGTGGCGGTGGCCTGCTGGTGGGCGGCGGTGAGCCAGGAGCCGAATTGCTGTTCCAGGACGGTGAGAAGCAGGTCGTCCTTGGTCGGGAAGTGGCGGTAGAGCGTACCCATGCCGACGCCGCTGCGGCGGGCGATCTCCCGGACGTCGACGGTGCCGCCGTACTCGGCGAAGACGGCGCCGGCCGCCTCCATGATCGCGGCACGGTTGCGTTCGGCGTCCGCGCGGCGGCCGCGCGGTGCGGGCTGTTCGGGTGCAGGGGTCGGCTGCTCGGCGAGGGTCACAGCGTTCAGGGTACAGGGATCTCCGGCATTTCGGAGCACTCGCTCCGGTTGCGCTGGACTCAAGGGGAGCACTCGCTCCGGTTATGCTACCTTCAACAGGAGCACGCGCTCCGGTTTGATGATGCGGAGGGCTCTGGCCTTCGCCTGCCCCTTCCCGCCTGGGCCCGGCTTGCTACGAGAACCACCGGCGGACCGCACGGTCCGCGATATGAGGAGATTCCTTCCATGGCAACCCTTGGCTTCATCGGCAGCGGCAATATCGGCACGAACCTCGCGCGGCTCGCCGTCGCGGCGGGTATTGATGTCGTGCTGTCCAACTCCCGCGGCCCCGAGACCCTGGCCGAGACCGTGGCGGCGCTCGGCGAGCGGGCCCGCGCCACGACGCCCGAGGAGGCGGCCCGGGCTGGTGACTGGGTGATGGTGAGCATCCCGCTGGCCGCCTACCAGCAGCTTCCCGTCGCCGCACTGGAGGGCAAGGTCGTGCTCGACACGATCAACTACTACGCGATGCGCGACGGGCACATCGAGGTCCTCGACTCGGGCAGGACCACCACCAGCGAACTCGTCCAGGAACACCTGGCCGGCGCAAAGCTCGTCAAGGCGTTCAACAACATCAGCGACTTCCACATCCCCGCACTCGCCCGCCCCGCAGGTGCCGCCGACCGCACCGCCCTGCCCATCGCCGGCGATGACGCGCACGCCAAAGCGGACGTCGCGGCGCTGATCAGCCGGCTCGGCTTCGACACCGTCGACGCCGGCTCACTGGCCGAAAGCTGGCGCTTCGAGCCGGAGACCGACCCCTACGCGACGCCGTACTCCGCCGACCCCGACGCCATGCGGGCCTTCTGGGCGCAGGTGGGCGAAGCCCTGCGCTCCGGCACTCTGCCGCAGACGCCGCCCCCCGTCGACCAGGGTGTCCCGCTGCCCGCGGCACGGCTCCGCACTCTGCTCGCCGACACCCCCCGTAAGCTCACCGCCGACCGCGTGGTGGCCTGACCCCAATCAGTCCCTTGCCGGTCCGGCGCACCCGCTCTGGCCTGGAGAGATCCCGGCCGAGCGCGGACCCGGACGGGAGGGACTCGCTATGCCATCCCTGTGCCACGAGGAGACCCAACCATGCCGTTCACCGTCACTGACGTGCCGCATCTGCCCGCCGGGTTCGCCGACACGTTCACCAGTCACACCGTCAAGACAAGCGATCTCACCCTGCACGCCGTGGTCGGCGGCGACGGGCCGCCGCTGCTGCTCCTGCCCGCCTGGCCCCAGTTCTGGTACCACTGGCGCCTGGTCATGCCAGCTCTGGCCGAGCACTTCACCGTCGTCGCCGCCGACGTCCGCGGTCTGAGCGGCAGCGACAAACCCGCCACCGGCTACACCCTGGGCACGCTCGCCGACGACATGGCCGACCTGATGACCTCCCTGGGCCACGACCGCTTCGCCGTCGCCGGATACGACCTGGGCATGAACGTGGCTCACGGCCTCGCCGCAACCCACCGCGACCGTGTCACCCGCCTTGTCGTCGGCGAGTCCGTCCTCCCCGGGCTCTCCCCGTCCCCGCCCCTGATATCGGACGCGGCCACCAACGCGTTCCTGTGGCACTTGGCCTTCAACCGCCTCACGGACATCAACGAACGCATGGTCGCCGGACGCGAGGAGATCTACTTCGGGCACCAGTTCACCTCCAAGGCCGCCCGGCCCGACGCCATCCCGCAGCACGTGGTGGACATCTACGTCGACCTGCTGCGCGACCCGGCCGCCCTGCACGCCGTCTTCGAGTACTACCGCACCCTCGACCAATGGTCCGAGCAGGTCCAGCGCTGGCGCGACGACGGCCCGCTGAACATCCCGGTCTTGGCCGTGGGCGGCGAGTACGCCACCGGCACCGGCCCGGAGGAGGTCATGCGCCTGCTCGCCACCGACGTCACCGGACTGGTCATACCCGGGGCCGGTCACTTCCTGGCCGAAGAGGCCCCGGAAGCCCTGACCAAGGCACTGCTGGACTTCCTGCTCTGACCGGGCAGGGCGCAGGCCGGCCCAGCCACCACCGCGGGTGGTGGCCGCAGCCCGCAGGTGCAGGCGGCCACCACCCACTCCTCCTCTGCGTCGAGCACGCCAGCAAGGACAGCCGGCGCACTAGCCCGCACGAGTTCTCGTACTGACAAACATTCACCTTCCCCAACGAAGGATGCGCTCCCATGAACATCTTGATCCTCGGTGCGACCGGCCCCACCGGCCGCCACGTCGTCGACCTGGCCATCGCGGCCGGCGACACAGTTACCGTCCTGGCCCGCAGACCGGAGGCCCTGGCCGACCTGGCGGACCAGGTCAACGTGGTCGCCGGAGACGCCACCTCGCACCAGGACGTCGCCAAGGCCATGATCGGCCAGGACGCCGTCATCTCGGCCCTCGGCAGGAGCACATCCGTGCGCGCCGACGACCTGTTCACCCGCGCCGCCGCGGCCGTGATCGACGCGGCCGAGGAACAGGGCGTATCGCGTCTGGTGTGGATGTCCTCGTTCGGCGTGGGCGGCACCTACCAGTCGGCAAGCGTCATACAGAAGATCATGTACCGCACATTCCTGCAGGACATCTACGCCGACAAGGACCTCTCCGAGAAGGCGATCCGCTCCAGCAGCCTGGACTGGACGCTGGTCTACCCGACCTTGCTGACCAAGGGCCCCGCCAAGGGCACCTACCGCGCAGCCGACCGTCTCCCGATGAAGGGCAACCCGAAGATCAGCCGCGCGGACATAGCCGCTTTCATGCACAAGGCGGCCCACAGCCCCGAGTGGATCCACCGCAACGCCGTCATCACGGACTGACGAGCCCAGGTTCCCCCACTCAACGCGACGTCTTGCCGGTGCCCTTGGCAGCGGACATCGTGGCCGGCCCGGCACGCCAAGACCGGTGTCCCACTCACCGTCGCCGCCCTGTCCCCGCCCACCGCGGCGAGAAACGTGGCTCAAGGCCGGCTCTCAGCCGAGTTGCCGACCACGGCCAGGTCATCGACACCCCTACACAGGCTGCTCAAGAGTCAGCTGACCGAAGGAGTTCACATGACTGAGCAAGTCGACGCGCCCGTCTTCTCCACCACCCCCCCGGCCCGCCTTCGACCCCGAACTGATCCCCGCGCTCGAAGCGATGGGCGCGCTGCCGGGCGGATCGGCGACCGCCCTGTCCGTGGAGACGCTGCCGGTGATGCGGAGCATGCTCGGTGAGAGCCCCGTTCCGGGGCAACCGAAGGCAGACCTGACGGCCGGTGGGCTGGTCACCGTCGAGGACCGTCAAATGCCCGGTCCCCCCGGTGGGCCCGACCTCACGATTCTCGTCCTGCGCCCTGCGGAGCCCCAGGGACCTGTCCCTGGCATATATTTCATGCACCCGGGCGGCATGGTGATGGGAGACCGCAGGTTTCTCGTCGACCCGCTGGTGCCCTACGTGGCCGAGGGCAACGCGGTCGTCGTGTCCGTGGAGTACCGGCTCGCGCCCGAGCACCCGGACCCGATCGAGGACTGTTATGCCGGACTGGTGTGGACGGCGGACCATGCGGCCGAACTCGGCATCGACACGGACCGGCTGATCATCTTCGGAGCCAGCGGGGGCGGCGGGCTGGCCGCGGGGACGGCGTTGCTCGCGCGTGACCGGCGCTATCCCGTCCTCAGCCATCAGATCCTGCAATGCCCGATGCTTGATGACCGGATGACCACGCACAGCAGTCAGATGCTCGACGGTGAGGGGCCCTGGGACCGCAACAACAACCTCTTCGGATGGACCGCGCTGCTCGGCGACCGGCGGGGCGGGCCAGATGTCTCTCCCTACGCCGCGCCGGCGCGCGCGCAGGACCTGAGTGGACTGCCCCGCACGTACATCGACACCGGCACGGTCGAGACCTTCCGCGACGAGGTGCTCGACTATGCCGCCCGTTTGTCGGCCGCCGGGGTCAACGTCGACCTCCACATGTGGGGAGGCGGCTTCCACGGGTTCGACGGCTTCGTCCCCCACGCCGCCGTATCGCGGGCATCCGCGGCCACGCGCGACGAGTTCATTCGAAGGGCGCTGGAGCGGTAGACCTTGTCCGTGACGCGTTGGACAGCGCGTCACGGGTGAGCGCGTCGGAGGACAGTCCGAAGAGAACTGCGGACCCAACGAAGAACCGCCGTCATCGTCGGGAGCGAGGCCGTGGATGCCTGGACCTGTTCACGAGATGTACGAGTGGTTGGCTGTCCGGCATGCCGCGATCTGGGTCCGGCTTCCGAAGGCGAGCTCGTCAAAATGTTGTCGGATTGCCCGGAGCCAAGAGGCTTCCGAGCAACCGACTTCAGGTTCCAGAAGAACCCAGGTTTCCGGATTGGCGCCCTTGGCGGCGCGCAGTACCTGTGGTGTCGCCGCGACAGAGCACGACGCTGTGAGTGGCCGATCACCGGGGGGTCGTGAAGTGCGATACGCCGTACCCGACGCCTTCGCAGGGCGTGCTCGAGTCCTGGGGGCAGGGCACGGGTGAAGGCGCTGGTCAGCGCGTCGACCATCATCGAGCATGTGGCGCTTGCCGTGCACGTGGCCGAGACGGCCGCGAGGGTATGGCCGCAGTGTCGGCAGATCCTACAAAGCGGGAGAGGACGTGGTCTGTATCACCGCGACCACCATTCACGCGAAGGCCAGGACCGGGAAGATCGCCGAGGTGGTTCACCGGGCGGGCTGGTCTGCAGTCGTGTGGTCATTGCGTGGAGCCTTCGGGCCGGTAGGGGTGAAGCAGAGAGGGCGGCAGGAGCGGGTGGTGACCGTCGACACGTGGGACCACGGTCACCACCCGCGGTGGTGCTGCTGGTGGGCTGCCTCTGCCTTGCCGGGTCAGCGCAGGAAGTCGAGTATTGCCGTGCTGAGTTGCTCCGGCGTCTCTTCGGGCAGGAAGTGGCCGGCTCCGGGTATGACCATCTCGGTGACGTCCGTGGCGAGCATCCGCATGACGTCCGCCGGCATGGTACCGGTGCTGTACTGGCCGCCTATCGCCAGTACGGGGATAGTCAGCGAGCCCTCGTCGCGCAGCTGCTGCGCTTTCCCGGCGAAGGTCTCCTCGCGGTAGTACTCAAAGCTGGCGCGCAGGGCGGCCGGGTCGCGCAGCTGGTCGACGTAGACGTCGATGACGTGCTGCGGGATCGCGCCGGGGGTGGCGACCTTGGATGTGAACTGGTGGCCGAAGTAGATCCCCTCGCGGCCGGCGACCATGCGCTCGTTGATGTCCTTGAGCCGGTTGAACGCGAAGTGCCACAGCATCTCGTTGGTGGCCGGGTCCGCGAGGAGCGGCGGGGACGGGGCGATGCCGCGGATGATCGCCTCGGCGGCGACGAGGCGGGTGACGCGCTCGCGGTGCTGTTCGGCGAGGGCGTAGCCGACGACCATGCCGAGGTCGTAGCCGACGACAGCGAAGCGGTCGTGGCCGAGTTCGGTCATCAGGGCGGCCATGTCGTCGGCGAGGGTGCCGGCGTCGTAGCCGGTGGCGGGCTTGTCGCTGGCACCCATGCCGCGCAGGTCGGGGGCGATGACGGTGAAGTGCTCGGCCAAGGCGGGCATGACCAGTCGCCAGCTGTACCAGAACTGGGGCCAACCGGGCAGGAGCAGCAGCGGCGGCCCGTCGCCGCCGACCACGGCGTGCAGGGTCAGCTCGGCGGTCTTGACGGTGTGGCTGGTGAAAGTGTCGCTGAACCCGGCGGGCAGGCCAGGCATGTCGGTGACGGTGAACGGCACGGTGATTCCTCCTCGCGGCGCGGAGCCGCGACATCGAAACGGATGATCTATCCACTTCACCGTAACACAAATGGATGACCTATCCGGTTATGCTGTGCGTATGACCACAGCACCGATGCGCAGGGACGCTGCCCGCAACTGGCAGCGCATCGTCGACGTGGGCCGGCAGCTCGTCGACGACGGCACCCCGCTCCAGCTCAACGAGGTCGCCCGCCTCGCCAAGGTGGGGGTGGCGACCGTCTACCGGCATTTCCCGACACCGGAAGCCCTGATGGAGACCGTGGCTGCTCCGGGCTTGGAAGCGCTGGTCGGACGAGCGGAAGAGGCGCTGGCCGACGACGACCCCTGGCAGGCCGTGGCGGACTTCCTGCACACCACCCTGGAGGCGCAGCTGACCGACCCCTCGATCACTGCCGTGCGTTCCGCACCGGACCACGTCCTGCCTCGCACTGCGGAACTTGCCGGTGCGATGGATTCCCTGGCCGAGCGACTACTCAACCGTGCGCACGCTGCCGGGGTCGTGCGCGGCGCGGTGACCTGGGAGGACCTGCGGCCGCTCATGTGCGGGACCGCCTACGCCGCCACCATCCATGCCAATGACCAGAAAGCCCGCCTCGAAGCCGGCCGCCGCTACTTGAGCGTCATGCTTCACGGACTGCACACCTGAATCCTGCCGACAGCGCCACGGTCAGCTACGCGGTGGGCCGCGACTGGCACGGCCGACCGTTCCCGGCCGATTTCCCGTCGACGAGACTTGGACCTACGACGAGACCGTCACCGCCTCCCACGGCGACGAGTGGACCTTCGTCATCCACCCTGCCGGCCTGCCCATCAACACCTCCGAGGACGAGGTGTTGCAATGACCGATTGAATCCGCGCTGGGCCCCGTGATCGGTGTGGAAAGTGGCACCGGCGAGGGTGCCGCGGGTTCGCTCGGCCGCATGAAGGGCGTCGATGACGAGGTCGGCACGCAGATGGTCGGCGATCGCCCAGCCGGCCAGGCGCCCGGAAGCGAGGTCGATGACCGTGGCCAGATACAGGAACTTGCCGCCGGCCAACGGCAGATAGGCAATGTCGCCGACGTACTTCGTGTTCACCGCAGCGGCAGCGAAGTCGCGTCCGATGAGATCGGCTGCTTTCGCGGTCGCCGGGTCCGCGAGGGTGGTGCGGTGCTTTCTGCGCAGTCGTAGTCCGGCCAGTCCGAACTGGCGCATGATGCGGGCGATCCGCTTGTGGTTGACGGGCTCGCCTATCTCGCGCAGTTCGGCGGTGATCCTGGGGACACCGTAGGTGCCGCCCGAATCGTGGTGAACCTTGCGTATTCGCATGGCGAGTCTGGCATCGGCTGCCTGTCGGGCCGCCCGGTCGCCTGCGGTCTTGCGCCAGTAGTAGAAGCTGGAGCGGGCGATGCCGAAGATGGTGCACAGCCGCTTCACGCCATAGCGGCGCTGGTGGTCCGCGACGAACTGGAAACGGTTCACCAGCGCGTCTCCCCGGCGAAATACTTGGCCGCCTTCCGCAGGATCTCGCGTTCCTCCTCAAGCTCGCGGACCTTCCCGCGCGGAGCGGCGTTCTCCGCCTCCAGCGGCGTCCGCGGCTCGGCCGGCACCTCGGCCCGGCGTCCCCGCGGCCGGCTCGTTCCGGCCACCCGGACCCAGTTGCGCAGGGTCTCGGGATTGATCCCCAGATCGGCAGCGACCTGCCGAATCGTCGCCTCGGGCCGCGACTGGTACAGCGCGACCGCGACCGTCTTGAACTCCGGCGGATAGTGCTTCATGACCACGAGATGTCCGTTCTCAGATCCTCAGGATCCAGTGTCTCGAGTGTCCAAGATCCGGGGTCAAGGCCCACCGCCGACTCAGCCCTGTGCTGCTACAAGCGGCTCATCCGCCTCACCACATGGGACACGGTCTCAGCCCCAGTCTGGTGTCGCCGTCTGGAGAACCGCGGACGGGCGCTGGTGGTTCGGGGAAGCCATGCCGGTGCGGAACGGAACCGCCGGGAGACGGATCACGGCGTCGAGGCCACCGCCCGGGGCGCGGCGCAGGACGGCCTCGCCGCCACTGGCGTGGGCCAGGCGCTGGACCAGGGCGAGGCCCAGGCCGGTACCGCCCTTCGGGGCGTCTGGTGCCCGCCAGAAGCGGTCGAAGGCACGACGCCGCTGCTCATCGCTCATGCCGGGTCCTTCGTCCATGACGTGCAGTTCGACCCAGCCCGCGCCCGTAGGCCGGTGCGGGAAGCGTCGATCCGGCGTCTTCTGGCAGCGCGGGTCGACGGAGACCGTGGAGCCCGGCGGTGATACCCGCAGCGCGTTGGCGAGCAGGTTGTCGAGTACCTGCTCCACCGCGCCCGGCAGGGCCAGCACCTTGCCCGTGTAGTCCCCGGCGAGCGCCAGCCACACGCCGTGCTGCTCGTACAACGGCCGCCATGCGTTGTGCCGTTCGGCACAGACCCGCGCCAGGTCGATCCGCTCCGGTTCGGCCGCGCTCTCGTCGAGCCGGGCCATGGCGAGCAGCCCTTCGACCATACGTGCCAGCCGGTCGGTCTCGGTGAGGGCAGCAGTGAGCGAGCCCCGCGCGCCCAGCGCGATGTCGTTCTCCAGGTTCTCCAGCCGCAACCGCAGGGCCGCGAGCGGGGTCTTCAGCTGGTGCGAGGCCTCCCCCGCGAACGCCCGCTGCGACGCCAGGAGATGCTCAAGGCGGGCCGCCGTCCGGTTGAACGTGGCGGCAAGACTGCGCACCTCGGGCGGTCCCTTGGTGATCGCCACCGGTACAGCAGTACCTCCGAAGGCCAACGCGTGTGTCGCGTCCTCCAGTTCACGGATCGGCCGCCCGGTCCAGCGAGCGATACCGAAGCCCACGACAGCGACCGCGATCAGCGCCACGAGCCCGCCGGCGACGAGCAACAGCCAGACGTGGTGCACCCGTTCATGAACCGTCCGGGTCGGCACGGTGATCCGGACAGCGCCCTGCGTCACCACGCCGTGCGTCACCGGCCTGGCCACCGCGAGATACTCCACCCCGCCGATGGTGGAGGTACGGACGTCGGCCGTGGCAGTACCTCGCAGCGCGGCCGCGATGCCGGGCTGGCTGGCCAGTCGCCCCTGCTCCTGCTCGGACAGCGGATGTGAACTGGCCAGCAGTGCGCCGGACTGGTCCACGATCAGCACATTGCCGCCGATGCGTTCGGCGCAGTGCGCGGCCCGCTCGGGCAGATCCTGCGCGGCCCGGCCCATCGAAATCGACAGCGAGGCGAACGCAGACACCGACTCCGCCTCGTCCTGCGCCGAGTTGATCACCCGCTCACGCTCGCCGCGTGAGTAGACGAACCCGAGCGGGATCTCCAACGCGAGCAGCAGCAGTGCGGCGAGCGTGAGGTAGCTGAACAGCAGACGGCGGGTCATCAGAACGACGCCGAGGGGTGGGGGGCGGGGCAGGGGCGGCGGGCGAACGGCGCGTCATGACGCTGCTGCTCGTGCGGGGCGAAGTAGTGCTCGTCGTGGTAGCCGGGGAAGGAGTGTTCTGATCCGTATCCGGCAGGCGGCGCCGGTGATTCGGATGATGGCGCCGGCGGCTTCGGAGCGCTCGGCGGGCGGGTGTGGACCGCGAGCCGGAAGCCGACTCCGCGCAGGGTCTGAATCCACGCCGGGTTGCCCAACTTACGGCGCAGGGTGGCGACATGGACGTCGAGCGTCTTGGTGGGGCCCTCGTAGTGCGGGTCCCAGACCCGGTCGAGGATCTGCTGGCGCGAGTAGACCGCACCGGGGTCCTCGGTGAGCAGGGCGAGGATCTCGAACTCCTTGGGGGTGAGTGCCACGGCGTCGGTCCCGACCCACGCCTGCCGGGTCCGCCGGTCCACGACCAGCGGGCCGACGGTCCCCTGGATGGTTGCCTGCGCGGCCGGCCCCGGCGTCGGTTCGGGCTCGTAGGGGGTGAAGCCGGGTGTGTGGACGGGGGACGAGGCGTACGCAGGTGCGGGTGTGGCCGCCGTGGCACTGTCGAAGGGTTCTCCCCAGGCCTGTTCCGGCGCCCGACCCGCTTGAGCCGCCCCATAGGCCGCCGCTCGCGTGAACTCCCGCTCCGTCAGCCCCCGGTGGGTCCGCCGGGTCACCGCGCGTACCCGGGCCACCAGCTCGCGCATGCTGAACGGTTTCGCCAGATAGTCGTCGGCACCGAGTTCGAGGCCCAGCACCCGGTCGGCCTCCTCGCCTCGCGCGCTGAGGATGATGATCGGCACATCCGAGGTCTGCCGGATTCCCCGGCAGACGTCGATGCCGTCCACATCGGGCAGGCCGAGATCGAGCAGGACGACATCGCCGTACGGCCCTCTCAGCCCCTCGTTCCCCGTGCTGACGTGATGCACCGTCAGCCCGAAGTTTCCGAGGCCCTCGACGAGCGGCTCGGCGATCGTGTGGTCGTCCTCGATGAGCAGGACTCGTACGCCCATGCGTTCCCGTCTCTCCCATGAACCGAATTGGCGTGTTCCGTGGATCCGCCACGGTACAAGAACGACTGAAAAAACGCAGCATCAGTCAGGGAAATGAGAGAGGCAGGTCACTGTGCGACGAAAACTGTCCCATTCTTGTCGGTGGTTTAGTGTTCCTCTAACCTGCGCCTGGCCCACGCTCCTCTACGGTTCTGGGGAACTGGTCGGACCCTCACGGCGACCAGCCCCCATCGGCGCTGAACAGCTCTGACCTGGAGGAAAAATGAAGAACCTGCTGGACCGTGCCCGCTCGTTCAATCGGCGCATCGAATTCGAAAGCGGAGAATACCGGCGGCTGGCCGAGGGCCAATACCCCGAGGCTTTGTTCATCACCTGTTCGGATTCCCGGGTGATTCCAGCCCTGATTACGGGCGCACGCCCCGGCGATATATTCGAGCTGCGGAACGCAGGTAATATCGTCCCGCCGCACGACGGACCGGGCGCCTCGGGGGAGGCTGCCACCATCGAGTACGCGCTGGAGGTGCTCGGCGTTCAGGAGATCGTGGTGTGCGGTCATTCCCACTGCGGTGCGATGGGCGCGCTGAAGTCCGGAGACGACCTGTCCACGCTGCCTGGCGTGGACGCCTGGCTGCAACTCGCCCGCCCCCGACTGGCCCCCGTCCTGGACGGGGACAGCGGCCCCGGCCGTACCGTGGCGGACCCCCGGCTGCCGGAGATCTCCCAGCTGAACGTCGTCAATCAGCTTGCGGCGCTGCGCAGTTACCCGACCGCACGGCGCCGCCTGGACAGCGGACAGCTGCGGCTGCACGGCTGGTACTACGAGGTGGACACCGGCCGGGTGCACGAGTTGGAAGAGGATGGCCTCTTCCGGGTACACGCGGCGTGAGCGGCGCACACGCCCGGCACTCGGCGCCGAGGACACCGCCCGGACCGGCCTGGCACTCCGCGCCGCCCGGACCGGGCCATACCGCCGGCCGACCCGATCCGCATGCCGTGGGCCGGGAGTTCGACGACCAAGGCCAGGCCTTCGACGCGTGGCACGCCTCCTCCGAGCGACGCGCGTACGGCGGCTCCGAACAGCGATTGTTCAACGGCAGGCCAGCGCAACCGGGCTGGGACACCCAGCCCCCCACGAGGGAATCCGCCGACGGGTCGTCGCACGCAGGCGGGCCGCAGGAAACAGCGCGCCCGAAGGGCGGGAAAGGTGCGAGGGGCCCGAAGGCCGATCTCGCCACCGAGATCACCGCCTCCCTCGTGGTGTTCCTGGTCGCACTTCCCCTCTGCATCGGCGTGGCCGTGGCCTCCGGTGTCCCCGCCGAGCTGGGCATCATCTCGGGTGTCATCGGCGGTCTGGTGGTCGGCGCGGCGCGCGGCAGTACGTTGCAGGTCAGCGGACCGGCCGCCGGTCTCGCAGCACTCGTCGCGGAAACCGTCCTCGAACACGGCGTGGCGATGCTCGGCGTGATCGTCCTGTTCTCCGGCCTGCTGCAGATCGTCCTGGGACTGGTGAAGCTGGGCCGGTTCTTCCAGGCGATCTCGCTGGCCGTCGTCCAGGGCATGCTGGCCGGCATCGGTCTGCCGCTGATGTTCAGCCAGGCCTACCCGGCGATGGACGCGAAGGCCCTCGGCACCCCGCTCCAGAACATCGCCGGCATCCCGGGCCTGCTCGCGGACACGCTTGCCAACCCACAGGCGGTGATCGCGGCCGGTCTGGGCATCATGACGGTGGTCCTGAGCTTCCTGTGGAAGAAGATGCCAGGCCCGGTCAAGAAGGTCCCGGCCGCCCTGGTCGCCGTGGGCGTCGGCAGCACGGTGGCAGCGCTGCCCGGCGTCGAGGTGAAGACGCTCCAGGTGGGCAACCTCCTGGCCTCCATCGACGTACCCGGCCCGGAGCAGTTCGCGGGCCTGGCGGACGCGGGCATCATCACGGCGATCCTCACCTTCACGGTGATCGCGTCCGCGGAATCACTGTTCACGGCTGCGGCGGTGGACCGTATGCACGACGGCCCGCGCACCCGCTACAACCCCGAGCTGATCACGCAGGGCGTCGGCAACACGGTCGCGGGTCTGCTCGGCGCACTGCCCATCACCGCGGTGGTGGCCCGCAGTTCGGCGAACGTCCAGGCGGGCGCCAAGACCCGGCTCTCCCGTACGCTCCACGGGCTGTGGCTGCTCGCCTTCGCACTGCTGCTCCCCCAGGTGCTGGCACTGATCCCGGTCTCGGTCCTCGCGGGCGTGCTCGTCCACAGCGGCTGGAAGCTCTTCGCACCCGAGGAGTTCCCGAAGATGTGGAAACAGGACCGGGGCGAGTTCGCGGTCATGACCGTCACCACACTCGTCATCGTGGCGACCGCACTGCTCGAGGGCGTCCTGGTCGGCCTCGCGGCAGGCATCGTGCTGGCGGCGTTGCGGATGTCGCAGACCGTCATACGGCAGTACATCGAGGACGACACCGCGAAGGTGGTGATGGCCGGCAATGCAACCTTCCTGCGACTGCCCCAGGTGATCGAGGCTCTGGAGGCGGCGGCTGAGGCTGGCAAGTCGCGTCTCCGTCTCGACCTCACAGGCATCACGCACCTCGACCACGCCTGCCGCAGCCAGGTGGAGCAATTCACCCAGCAGCAGCGGGGGAAAGGCCTGCGGGTGGAACTCCTGATGCCGGGCACGGCGAAAGGGCCTGCGGCGGAACCGAAGGGGGCGGAAAGGCCGGATCTGCGACACGAGGGGATGCGGCGAGAAGAACCGCGGTATGGGCAACCGCTGCGGACCGGCCCGCTCCCCCGCCGTATGCCCCCCGTCACCGCTTCGCAACCGGTCGCCCCCGGCCCCACTGCCGAGTGGTTCTATCTGGACACGACCGTTGCTGAGTCCGTAGTCAGGACTCGGCATTCCGGGCATTTCGGCCCGGAAGGTCCGTCACATCACCAGAGCGTGAGGGGCTCGGCTTGAGTACGGTCTCTCGCTTCCTCTTGCCGCTGGTGCGGCAGGGTTGTGCCGCCTGCCCGCCCCGCACTCGCCTTGCGGCGGGGGCGGGTGATGCGGGTCTTCTGGTCGGCTCCACGAGGCTTCGACACCACCGGGGCGGTGTCCTGGTCTCCGGCCACTCCGGTACCAGTGGTGCAGGCTGCCGCTGCGAGGGCGGCGAGGTTGAGTGCGGCGTTGTTGTCCCGGTCGATGACCAGGCCGCAGGCGTCGCATTCGTAGATCCGGATGTGCAGCGGCAGTTTGGCTTTCACCGCGCCGCACCCGGAACAGGTCTTGGAGGAGGGGTACCAGCGGTCTGCGGTCACGAGGCGGGTGGTGTGACGCTGGCGCATCTTGTAGTCGAGCTGGCGGCGGATCTCGCCGAATCCGGCGTCGGCGACGCGGCGGGCCAGGCGCCGGTTGCGGACCATGCCGGCGACGTTCAGGTCTTCGACGACGACGGTGCCGTACTCGGCCGCCACGGCGGTGGTGAGCTTGTGCAGGGCGTTTTCGCGGAGGTTCGCGACCCGGTGGTGGACCTTGTTGCGGGCGGCGTTGGCCTTCTCCCAGCGGCGGGAGGGCTGCCGGCCGGTCCTGCGGTCGGGGCCCTGGCGGCGGGACACGACGCGGGAGGCGCGGCGCAGCTTCTTGCGCGCGGCGTCGTAGTGCCCAGGATTGGCGACGGCGCGGATCTCGCCGGTGCTGTCGGCCATGACCGCGAGGGTCTTCACGCCGAGGTCGATCCCGACCGCCACGTCCGGCCGGGCGACGCGCTCGAGGTCGCGTTTGACCTCGGCCTGGAAGGACACGAACCAGCGTCCGCGTTCGAGGCGGACGGTCGCCGACAGGATCCGCGCCGCCTGGGCCTTGACGCGGTCCAGCAGCTTGCTGGTGGGCTCGTGGACGCGGAGTGTGCCCAGGCGCGGCAGCGTGACGTGTCGGCCGTCGGCCCCGACGCGGATGGTGCCGGTGGTGAACCGGCAGGCGAGACGCGCCTTCCGCTTCGACTTGAACCGCGGCGCACCCATCTTGCGGCCCTTGCGCTTGCCGTTCTTCGACTTGGCGTAGTTGTCGAATGCGGCGGCCGCGCCTGCGAGCCCGGTGTTGTAGGCCTCCTTCGAGTTGTCCTCCCACCAGGCGGCGAACCTGGGGTCGGTGGTCTTGGCCTGGTTGAACGCCTTGCGGAGCGCGGGCAGCGACCACGGCCGCCACTGGGTCAGCGACGCTTCGGCGATGCCGTACGTCTCCTCGGCTCTGCGCTGCCACCACGAGGCGGTCACCCAGCCGACAGCCCAGTTGTACGCGGCACGCGCCGCGCCGCAGTGCGAACGCAGCGCATGCTCCTGGGAGGCGTTCGGGTCCAGAGCGAACCGGAACGCCTGCACCACGAACCCGGACTGCGGATGGAACTTCTTCACTCGGCGGCCTCGCCGGTCGCCACGGCCACCGCGCGGGCGGCCCGGTTCTTCGCCGCCCGCCGCCCATACAGGCGGACGCACATCGACGTGAGCACCTCGGTGATGTCCCGCACCAGGTCATCGGCGGTCTCGGTGGGATCGAGGACGACCAGACGCCGCCCGCACGCCGACAAGACGGCTTCGAGGTGCTCGACGCCGAACCGGGCCAGCCGGTCGCGGTGCTCGACCACGATCACCGCCGTCTGCGGGTCAGACAGCAGGCGGTGCAGCTTGCGGCGCCGTCCGTTCAGCCCTGAGCCGACCTCGGTGACGACCTCGGCGACGGCCAGACCCAGCCCATTCGCGCCGGCCACGACCCGGGCGGCCTGCCGCTCAAGGTCGGCCTTCTGGTCGGCGGACGACACGCGGCAGTACGCCACCACCCGCCCCGAAACCGCAGAGACGGCCGGAACGGGCTCAGCAACCAACCACGTTCCGGACGGCGCCTGGCGGACCGGAACGGGCATCTTCCCGTCCTTCACCCATCGCCAGGCGGTCTGGTAGCTCACGCCCTGCTGCCGCGCCCACTCCGAAAGCTTCACAAAGCCAAAATATTCGAGATGCACGACTAGAGATGACTATGAATGACCAGAAAATCTGTAGCAGCTTTCACCCCTTCAACGCCTGGGCGAAGGTGAGCATGTCGTCGTCGATGACCTTGGGGCGTCCGCCGTGGTTGCCCTTCGCGGCAGCGGCGTGCTGACCTTCCAGGGTATTCTCGATGCAGCGCGGCATTGGCCTGACGGTCGCCACCACGGTTGACACAACGGAACTGCCGACGTCCCGAGGAACGCGCGACCGGGCTCACACTGCACAGCGCGTCTTCCGCAGCTCGTTGGAGTGCCGGATCCTCTCAGAGTTTGCGGCTGACCAAATCGTGCAGCCGGTCCATGCCGGCATCCAGGCCACGATCGACCGCTGTCTCCGCTCGCCCCGCCACTAGCTGGGCTTTCCGAACCAGCCAGGCGAAAACCTAACCTGAAAGCTACGCTCTGACCGTACCCACACGCAGAACCCCGCGTCCTCAGCACACCGAGTTCTGGTGTGACGGCCTCATCGATCGGCTGCCCCTTCGTCGTCCAAGCGCCCCCTACCCTGTGCCCTCGCAGGGGGGCAGGATCGCCCAGGCTTCTGCTGCCCCTTACTCAGGAGGCGGCCGTAGGACCCCGCCGGGACGAGCAGTCGCCGGACCGACGACGGGGCGCCCCCCTCTTTGGGTTGGCGCCCCGCATCTGTGTCTCGGCCTGGTCAGTCGGCCGGCGTCAGCGCGACCTCGGCACTGCCTGAGAGGGCCGGCAGGCCGGCCGGCGGGGAGTCCGTGTAGGTGGCGTTGAAGACCGCCTTCAGGTTGTCCGCGCCGGCGTGTCCGCCGTCGACGAACGTTTCGAACGATCCGGAGCAGCCGCTGCTCGACGACAGCGGGTGGCCGTGCGAGTCGTGGCCGAGGATGAACGAGACGGTGACCTTCGAGCAGTCCACCGGCTGGTCGTCGGTGATGGTGACCTGCCAAGTGACCGTGTCACCCCAGTGGAACGCCGTGCCGCCGTGCGGAGCCGGGTCGGTGGTGAGCGAGACGACCGGCGCCTTGTTCCCGACCACGACGGGAACGGATGCGGAGGCCGAACGTCCGGTGCTGTCGGTGACCTTCAGCGTGGCGTCGTAGACGCCGTTCTTGTCGAAGGTGTGCCTCGGGTCGGCCTCCCTGGAGTCCACGGTGCCGTCGGCGTCGAAGTCCCACGCGTAGCGCAGGGCGTCACCATCGGCGTCTTTCGTGCCGGCGCTGGAGAACTGGACCGTCAGCGGGCTGGTGCCGTTGACCGCGTCCGCGGCGACCTTGGGCTCCGGGGTGCGGTTCCCGCGGGTGAAGTCGATGCGGGAGAGCTGGGCCTCGGGCAGTTCCGCGAAGTACCCGGTGCCGTACTCCAGGACGTACAGCGCGCCGTCCGGGCCGAACTCGGCGTCGATCGGGCCGTCCGTCGTGATCGCGGGGATCGCGTCCTCGATCTTCTGGACCTCGTTCTTCTTGCCGAGGGTGACGGCCTTCATCTGGTCGCGGGTCCACTCGTAGAAGAGCGGTTTTCCGTCGAAGTACTGGGGCCAGCGGTTCTGGGCCGTGTTCCGCTTGTCGTAGCGGTACGCCGGGCCGCCCATGGGGCCGATGCCGCCGGTGCCGAGCTCGGGGAACGTGTCGGAGGCTCCGTAGCCGTAGACGATCTCCGCGTCCGTGACCGGTGGCAGCTCGCTGCGGCCTGTGTTGTGGCGCGAGTCGTTGACCGGCTTGGCGCAGTCGAACGCGCCGCCCGAGGTCTTGGTCGCGAAGTCGTAGTCCTGGTAGGGCTGGTCGCGGGTGACGCAGAACGGCCAGCCGTAGTTGGCGGGGCGGTCGATGACCATCCAGCGGCCCTGGCCGGCGGGGCCGCGGCCGGGGTCGGCCTTGTTGGCGTCGGGTGAGTAGTCGCCGACGTAGAGCTCGCCGGTCCTGTCGTCCACGGCGAAGCGGAACGGGTTGCGCAGACCCATGGCGTAGACCTCGGGACGGGTCTTCGGAGTGCCCGGCGCGAAGAGGTTGCCGTCCGGGACGGTGTAACCGCCGCGGCTCTTGGGCTTGATGCGCAGGACTTTGCCCCGCAGGTCGTTCGTGTTGCCCGCGGTGCGCCGCGCGTCGTAGGCCGGGTTTCGGTCGGGGCGGTCGTCGAGGGGGGCGTAGCCGTCGGAGGAGAACGGATTGGAGTCGTCACCGGTCGACAGGAACAGGTTGCCCTTGTGGTCGAAGTCGATCTTGCCGCCGACGTGACAGCAGATGCCGCGGTCGGCGGGCACGTCGATGACCTTCTGTTCGGTGGCGAAGTCCAGCTTGTTGCCCTCCAGTTTGAACCGCGACAGCCGTGTGACGCCCTTGTACCGGGCGAAGTCCGCGGCCGTCCCGAACTGCGGTGCGTCCCCCTCGTTGACGCCCGGGGTGGCCGGGTCGTCCATGGGGGTGTCGAGGCGCGGCGAGTAGTAGAGGTAGACCCAGTGGTTCTTGGCGAAGCCCGGGTCGACGGCGATGCCCTGCACGCCCTCCTCGTCGTGCTGGTAGAGCCCGGCGGGGCTCTTCTTCATGTCTGCGGCCAGGAAGTTCACGCCGCTTCGGGGGTCGTGGATCCGGACCTCTCCGGTGCGCGCCGTGTGGAGGACCCGCCGGTCGGGCAGGACGGCCAGGGCCATGGGCTCACCCGGGCGGTCGTTGAGGGTGACCTTCTGGAAGTCCGACGAGGCCGGCGGCGCGGGGTCCGATGTGGTGGCCTGGGCCGGGGAGAGCGGCAGGAGCCCGACGGCTCCGGCCAACGCAGCCGCACCCACGAGGGTGACGATCCGTCTGTTGCGCACTCAAAACTCCTTCGGTCTGGTGATGGCTGATCAAAAACCGCGGAGAGTAGCTGAGTTGGACGCTAGGGCGCCTACTTTCGCCTCGTCAAGGACAAAGTTTTAACTTTCTTGAGGAAAGTTTGTCCAGGTATATCTGGCCTTTTCCGGCATGCCTGGGACCCGCCCGGCGTCGATACGCCGGGCGGGACTCCTGGGTGGTTCTCCCTCAGTTACACGCGCGCAGGGCCGCGAGGTTGTCGTAGCCGATCCGTGCGAACTCCAGGGACTGGCCGGGGACGCTCGTGCTCGGCGCGTTGTCCTGCTCGACCATCGGGTTGTGGTAGTTCTTCGCGCCCACCCGGGTGAAGAACCTGCGGTAGTCGATGTCGCCCGTACCGAACGGCACCATGTCGTAGCCCAGGCCGCTCTGGGTGTTCACGACACCGTCCTTGGCATGGAAGAGCGGGAAGCGGTTGGTGTTGCGGACCACGAGTGCGGCCGGGTCGAAGACGTCCTCCCGCTGCGAGCCGTCGTGGGCGGTGTACGTGTGGAACTTGTACTGGGCCACGTGTGCCCAGAAGACGTCCAGTTCCAGGTAGACGTTCTTGCGGTCGGTCGTCTTCAGGAAGTACTCCAGCTTCCGTGTGCCCGAGCTGCGGGTCGGACGGCCCTGGGAGTCGAGCGGGCCGCCGTCGAGCAGGAAGTCGTAGGCGCTGTCGTGGTTGTGGGTGTAGAGCTTGATGCCCTCCCTGCGGGCGATGGCACCCAGGGTGTTCCACTTCTGCGCGGCGGCGTCCCAGTCGGCCCGGTAGGGGGTGTTGGTGGGGTCTGCGCCGGTGCCCATGTGCTCCATGCCGAGGATGTTGGCGATCTCCAGCCAGCGCTTGAAGGCGTCCACGTCGGAGGACGTCAGCGGCCAGGACGGCGGGATGAAGCCGTGGCTGCCCTGCGCCCTCAGCCCGTACTCGTCGAGCCAGGAGCGCAGCAGCTTCGCGCCCTGGACGGTGCCCAGATCGGCGCCGCCGGGCGCGTTGGCGTGCTGGCCGAAGCCGGCGAACTCCACCTGGCGGTAGCCGAAGCGCGACAGCTGCCGGAACACCTCGCGGAAACCGGAGGGCAGGTCGGAGGCGAGCGGGTCGCGGCCGGTCGCGTCACGGACGGTGTAGAGGATGATGCCGCGCTTGTCCGGCGGGACCAGGGTGGCACGGCCCCGGTCGTGGCCGGCGGCTTCGGCTCTGCCCTGCGCCAGGGCGGGGGCGGCGCCGAAGACGGGGGCGGCGATCGCCCCGGCGGTGACGGCCGTGCAGGTGCTGAGGAAACGGCGGCGGTTGACGCCGAGGGTGCGGCGCAGGGCGTCGCCGGTGACGGCTTCGTCGTTGAACGCGGTCACAGTGGTTCTCTCTTTCGTCGTCGCGGTGCTGCGGGTGCCTGACGGCCGCCGTCTCAGGAGAGTCCGGCGAGCCTCAGGAGAAGGGACTTCACTTCGGTGGCCGCTACGCGGCCGGATACTGCGCGGGGGGTGGAGACCAGGACGAGCGGACCTTCTTCGTCGCTCGCGGGGCGGCGGCCGTGGCTGCCGCGGATGGGTGAGGGGTCAAGAGGTACGACCGCGAGCCGGTACCGCATGCCGAGCTTCTTGCGGGCCACCGCCTTGACGGCTCTGAGCCGCACGTAGGGATCACCGGGGTCCATGAACAGCTCGACGGGGTCGTAGCCGGGTTTGCGGTGGATCTCGACGAGCTGGGCGAAGTCGGGGGCGCGGGCGTCGTCGAGCCAGTAGTAGTACGTGAACCAGGCGTCCGGGGCGGCGACCGCCACCAGTTCGCCGGAGCGCGGGTGGTCGAGTCCGTTCGCCTTCTTGCCGTCGTCGTCGAGGATCTCCTCGATGCCGGGGAGGTCCTGGAGCGCTTCGCGGGTGGCTGCCAGGTCCTCGGGCCGGCGGACGTAGACGTGCGCCAGCTGGTGGTCGGCGACGGCGAAGGCGCGGGAGGCCATCGGGTCGAGGTACTCCATGCCGTGCTGGGTGTGGACCTCCAGCAGCCCGGCGCGCCGCAGGGCGCGGTTGATGTCGACGGGGCGGCTGACCGGCGTGATGCCGTACTCGGACAGGGCTACGACCGTGCGGCCCTCGGCGCGGGCGTCGTCGAGCAAGGGGCCGATGACGGCGTCGAGTTCGGTGGCGGCGCGGTGGGAGCGGGGGTCGTCGGGGCCGAACCGCTGGAGGTCGTAGTCGAGATGGGGCAGGTAGCACAGGGTCAGGTCGGGCCGTCGGGTGCGCATGACGTGGCGGGTCGCGTCGGCGATCCACCGGCTCGAGACGATGTCCGCGCCCGGTCCCCAGAAGTGGAAGAGCGGGAAGGTGCCGAACTTCTCGGTGAGTTCGTCGTGCAGGGCTGCCGGGCGGGTGTAGCAGTCGGGTTCCTTGCGTCCGTCGGAGTAGTAGACGGGACGGGGGGTGACGGTGATGTCGGTGTCGGCGCCCATGGCGTACCACCAGCAGATGTTGGCGACCGTGTAGCCGGGGTGGGCGCGGCGCGCCGCGTCCCAGAGTTTGTCGCCGGCGACCAGTCCGTTGTGCTGGCGCCACAGGAGTACGTCGCCGAGCTCGCGGAAATACCAGCCGTTTCCGACGATGCCGTGCTCGGCGGGAGGCTCGCCGGTGAGGAAGGTGGACTGTGCGGTGCAGGTGACGGCCGGGAG
Organism: Streptomyces sp. NPDC101234; assembly: GCF_044767525.1. Taxonomy (NCBI): domain Bacteria; kingdom Bacillati; phylum Actinomycetota; class Actinomycetes; order Kitasatosporales; family Streptomycetaceae; genus Streptomyces; species Streptomyces sp. NPDC101234. Next base: position 98,037 of record NZ_JBIWOA010000032.1, read on the forward strand.
CACGGTGGACAGGTTCGCCCGCGAGCCGGAGGCGGCCAGCGCCTTGAGGCGGGGCATGTGGTCGAGGAGACGCGGGGTGAGGCCGACCACGTCGAGGACCAGGAGCGGAGTCGGGTGGATGCTCATGGCAGCTCCTTCAGGCCGAGGCCGGTGAGCAGGTCGCGGGCGAGGGCCAGTTCGGCCGCGATGCCCTCCACGAGCTGGGTTCTGGTGCGGGGGCGCAGCTTCGGCGGAAGGGCCTGCCAGGTGTAGGTCTCGACTTCGAGGTGGCGGGTGCGGGGCTCCGTGCCGCCCACCAGCAGGGCCAGGGCGTCCTGGAGCACGTGCAGGGTGGAGGTGAGCGGTGCGGCGGGCGGGGCGTGCAGGGGAACGTGGAAGTGGGCGCGCCAGGGTGTGCCGTCGGGCAGGGCGTCGCCCGCCAGTGCCTCGCCGAGGTCGTCGGTGCCGTGCAGACCGGTCGGCGTGCGGGCGCGGGTCTGGTGCAGGAAGCGCGGTTCGGCGAAGGCCGCGAGGGCGTCGCGGACCTCTGGCAGACGGGGATCCTCGGCGTGCAGGGCGGCCGACAGCTGCGCCTTGGGGACGCCGATACCCGCTGCGTCGAGCGCGGTCAGTGCGGTGGCCGGGTCCTCGAAGGACGTGGCGAGATGGCAGGTGTCGACGCATACACCGATACGGTCGCCGGGCAGGGCGGTGAGCGGTCCGATCGCGTCCGCGGTCGTCTCCACCGTGCAGCCGGGCTCCGGTTCGAGGGCGATGCGGACCGATTTGCCGGTCAGTTCCTCCAGTGCGTCGAGCCGCTCCGCCAAGGTGGTCAGCGCGGCACCGGCCGTGGCGGCGGCGCGTTCGTCGTAGTCGGTCCGCCAGGCCAGCGGCAGGGTGGAGATGGTCCCCTCGCTGACGTCGTCCGGTAGCAGCTCCGTCAGGAGCCGGGCCAGGCCGGTGGTGTACGCGAGGCGTTCGGTGTCGGCCCAGTCGGGCTTGTAGACGCGGTACTTGACCGCGTCCGCGCCGAATCCTTCGTAGGGGAATCCGTTGAGGGTGACGACTTCGAGGCCGCGCCGGTTCAGTTCGGCCCGGAGCCGCCGCAGCGCCGCCGGGTCGGCGATCAGCGCGCGTGCGGCGTCGCCGGCGAGCCACAGGCCGATGCCGAGGCGGTCGCGTCCCAGGGCTCTGCGGACCGGCTCGCAGTGGTCGCGGAGTTGGGCGAGGACACCGTCGAGGGTCTCGGCGGGGTGGACGTTGGTGCAGTAGGCGAGGTGCACCGTCGAGCCGTCGGCATGGCGGAAACGCATGACTCACTCCCCGCCGCGCAGGACGGAGTTGCCTTCGTGCAGGCCCTCCGGCTTCGGGACGTCGAGCCGGAGACGGCCGCTGAGTCCGTAGAAGGCCGCCGGGTTGCGCCACAGCACCTGGTCGACGTCGTCCTCGCCGAAGCCGGCCGCGAGCATGGCGTCGGCGACCTTGCGGGTCTTCAGCGGGTCGCTCTTTCCCCAGTCGGCGGCCGAGTTGACGAGGACCTTCTCCGTCCCGTAGGTCTTCAGGATCGTGACCATGCGGTCCTCGTCCATCTTGGTGTCCGGGTAGACGGAGAACCCGAGCCAGCAGCCGCTGTCCTTCGCGTGCTCGACGGTCGTCTCGTTGAGGTGGTCGAGCAGCACCCGCTCCACCGGCAGACTCGACTCGCGCACGACGTCGAGAGTGCGGTGCAGACCGGCGAGCTTGTCCCGGTGGGGCGTGTGGACCAGGGCGGGCAGGCCGTGGGCGGCGGCGAGCTGAAGCTGGGCGGCCACCGCGGTGTCCTCGGCCGGTGTCATGGAGTCGTAGCCGATCTCGCCGACGGCGACGACGCCGTCCTTGGCCAGGTAGCGGGGCAGGGCGTCCAGGACCGGCGTGCAGCGCGGGTCGTTGGCCTCCTTGGGGTTGAGCGCGAGGGTGCAGTGGTGGGCTATGCCGTACTGGGCCGCGCGGAAGGGTTCCCAGCCGAGGAGGGCGTCGAAGTAGTCGTAGAAGCTTGCCGGACCGGTGCGGGGCTGCCCGAGCCAGAAGGACGGTTCGACGACGGCGCGTACACCGGCGGCGTACATCGCCTCGTAGTCGTCGGTGGTGCGGGATGTCATGTGGATGTGCGGGTCGAAGATTCGCATCAAAGCTCCCTGGGCTCTTCGCCCGTCAGGGTCAGCACGCGGCCGAGGTCGTCGGGGACCTCGCGGCCGGCGGCCGTCCGCTCGGCGGCGTAGTCGGTGAGCATGCGGGCCAGTTCGCCGTCGCCGGCCGCGCGTTGCGCCAGGCTCGCGACCGCGTCGAGGGTGACGCCGGTGAACAGGCACTTCAGGACGGCGTGACGCCAGGCGTGCGGGTCGAGGTGCGCGGCGGTGTAGGGACCGACGGCGGCGGCGACGAGCCGGGTGTCGTTGCTGCGCAGGGCGTCCTCGACGAGGTGCAGGGCGTGCGGTCCGTCGACCAGCATCGGAAGGGCCCGGAGCACCCCGCGGCGTTCGGCGGCACTGCCGTGCCGGTAGAGCCGGGTCAGGGTCTCCGGTCCCGCCTGGGCCGTGGTCAGCAGCAGCGTGCGGACGGCGTCCGCGTTGTCATGGCCGCAGTGCCGTCCCGCGGCGGCGAACCGCAGCTCCCAGGTATCGGCCGCGTACGGGGCCGGCGCCGTCGGGGGTGCTGTCGGTACGCACGCGGCGTCGGCCAGCGCCTCGGTCAACCAGGCGCGCGCCGCGTCGTCGGGCAGCCGGGCCTCGACATCGGCTCGGGTCCAGGGAAGTGGGTGCGTCATGCTGCGGGCACTCCCTTCGCGGTCGTGGCCGTCGCGGTCCGCAGGAACTCGATGGAGGACCGGGCCAGCTCCGGCCCCGCGTGGGAGTGCCGGGGCAGCTCTACGACGGTGAGGCCCCGGTAGCCGGTGTCGGCGAGTGCGTCCAGCACGGACGGGAAGTCGATCTCGCCGTCGCCCAGGGGCAGATGCTCGTGCGCTCCGCGGCGCATGTCCTCGATCTGCACGTGCCGCAGCCAGGGCGCCGCCTCCCGGACGCACTCGGCGGGCGTGGCCGGCTCCAGGCACTGGCAGTGGCCGATGTCGAGGGTCAGGCCGAGCGGAGAAGGGTTGCCGAGCGCGGTGCGCAGGTGATGGAAGTCGGCGAGGGTGGCGAGGAGGTGTCCCGGTTCGGGTTCGATCGCGATCGGCACGCCGGCGGCGGCCGCCGCGTCGAGGACGGGAAGCAGCGCCTCTTCCAGGCGCCGCCACGCGGTGTCGTCGTCGGTGCCGGGCGGGGTGATGCCGCTGAAGCAGTGCACGGCGTGGGCCCCGAGGTCCGCCGCGACCCGAACCGCCGTGAGCAGCAGCCGGGTGCGGGCGGCACGGCCCTCGGTGTCCGCGTCGAGCAGCGACGGACCGTGCTTGCGGCGCGGGTCGAGCACGTACCGCGCGCCGGTCTCGACGGTGGCGGTGAGGCCGAGTTCGCCGAGCCGCCGGGCGGTACGGGCGGCGAGGTCGTCCGCGAGCGGGTCGAGATGCATGTGGTCGAGCGTGAGTCCGACGCCGTCGTAGCCCAGGTCGGCGAGCAGGCCGAGGGCGTCGTCGAGACGGAGGTCGGTGAGGCCGTTGGTGCCGTAGCCGAGGCGCAGTCGCTGCCGGCCGCTCATGTGGGGCTCACCTTCCGGGCGAAGGCACGGGCCGCGGGTGCGAGCCCGAGCACGGCGAGTGCGGTGCCGGTCGCCCCGGACCGGGCGGCGAGCGCGGCCTGGAGCGGGATCATGGCGCGGATGCCGCCGCCGACGGCGCGCTGCGTGAGGGGTGGGGACGGGTTGAGGGCGGCGTGCAGGAAAGGACCGGCGGCGGTGCGGACGTACGCGGCGGCCGACAGCGCCGGGACGGGTCCTGCCGTCGTGCGGGTCCGGGACAGCAGCAGACCGAGCGTGGTCGTCAGGCCGAGCGCGGCGAGGGGGGTGAGCGTCGAACCGCCGTGCGCCTCGTGCCGCGATACGGCGGTGACGGCGTAGGTGTGGGCGGCCAGCGCGGCGGCCGGAGCCGCGGCACGGAGGGCGGTACCGGGCGTGGCAGGAGCTCCCCCGCTCCGCCCTGTCCCGTGCCCTCTCCCCCGGCCGGGCATCGCGGACGGTGATGGGTCGGCGGCTCTGCGGGCGGTCGGCGGCATGGTGGGCGCGGACAGGGTTGCCGTGGCGCCGAGCAGGAGGTCCAGGGCGCGGGCCGCGGCCATCGCCGCCGGGGCGGCGGGGGTGTGCTTCAACCGGAGGTCGTACGCCCAGACCGTGGCGGTCAGGACCGTCGCCACCGCGAGTGCGGGCCGGCCGGCGCGGGCGGCGGACGTCAGGCCCGCCGCGGTCAGGAGTCCGGCCGCCGCCAGCGCCGCCGTCGGGGAGATACGGCCGGAGGGAACGGGTCGGTGGGGGCGGTCGAGGGCGTCCTCGTCGCGGTCGGCCCAGTCGTTGAGTGCCATGCCCGCCTGGTAGAGGAGGAGCGAGGCGCACGCGGCGTACGCCGTGCCCCGGTTGGGCCGCAGTCCGGTGGCCGCGGCGCCGGCGAGGGCATCGCCCGGCACGGTGAACAGCGCGGAGACACGAAGCAGTTCGGCCCAGTCCCGCAGCCGCGCCCGGGACCCGCGCCGCGGTGCGGTGCCCACGGGACCCCGGCCGTTTCCGGCTGCGGTGGACTCCCGAGCGTCGGCGGGCGCGGGTGGGGCCAGACCGGGCGGAGCGGATCGGATCACTTCGTCCCCCGCAGTCGGTCGGCGAACGACAGCAGGGCGGTGAACTGCTCCGAGAGGCCCGCCGGGCCGCCGTCGGGATCCTTGAAGTAGAAGCCGAGTTCCGCGAGCGGGCCGGACAGGCCCACCTCGTGGGAGCGGGCGACCAGGCGGGCCAGGTCCAGGACGAGCGGTGCCGCCAGGGCCGAGTCGCAGCCCTGCCAGATGGTCTGGAGGATCATGCGCGAGCCGAGGAAGCCTTCGAAGGCGATGTGGTCCCAGGCGGTCTTCCAGTCGCCGAGCACCGGTACGTCGTCGATGTGCACCTCGCCCTGCGGGGGGTGTCCGAGGATGTCGGTCAGGACGCGTTCCTTGCCGGCGTTCTTCGCCGCGGCCGCGCCGGGGTCGGCCAGCGCCGCTCCGTCCCCGCCGCCCAGCAGGTTGGTGCCGGACCAGGCCCGTACCTTCAGGACGCGCTGGACGAACATCGGGGCGAGCACGGCCCGCAGCAGGGTCTGGCCGGTCTTGCCGTCACGGCCCGCGTGCGGAAGTCCGGCGGCCGCGGCGACTGTTGTGAGCGCCGGGGTGTGCAGCCCGGTGGACGGCGTGAAGTTGACGTAGGGGCACCCGGTTCGCAGGGCGGCGGCCGCGTAGAGGGAACTCGGCGGGAGCCGCGGGTCTTCGGGTGCGGGCGGCGGCTCCGTGGAGGACACGTTGACGACGACCACCCGTGCCAGTGCGTTGCGCACGCGGAACGAGGTGAGGTCGGCGGCGAAGTCCGCGATGAGTTCCTCGTCGCCGCGCGTGTCGCCCGGGAGCGGGCCACCGGGTCGTATCTCCTCGTCCGCGGACCGGAGTTCGGCGTGCACGGCCGCGGCGAGTCCGTGCGGCAGGACGCCGGCGTCGGTGAGCTGGTCGGCCCGTTTGGGCAGCGGGCTGTGGGCGGTGTCGTGGCCGCCGAAGACGAGCGAGGACAGGGACGGCAGGCCGGTGCCGTCGAACGGTGGTGTCTCGGTGACCATGCCGGTCGGTCGGTGCAGTCCGGCGGTGACCGCCGCGCATCCGGCGACGGCGGTGGTGGCCACCGATCCGCGGGCTCCGACGAACCAGACACCGGTGCGTGCGGTCTGCCCACCGGTCCGGGGCTTCGATGCGTTCCCGTCGTTGTTCACGGGTGCCTCCCTGCCATGTCGATGTTCCGTTGCGGTTGGAGGACGGTGGGCGGGTGCGGGGCCGGTTTCCCCGCCCACCGTCGGCATAGGAGCGGGCCTTGGACGCGGCTTGGGAGGGCGACTCCCTGGCGGGCGCGCTCACGGCGAAGGTGTCATCGGTGAGTTGTGCGGGATTCGTGGCGGCGGTCGGCCGTGTGCTCTGCACGGATGTCGTCCGGCAGACGCAGCGGTGAGCAGTGCTGCCGGCGGGGTGTGCGCCGTCGCTGTCGGACCACTGTGTGGCGCCTGTGTCTGAGACGGGACCGTAACCCGGTTCGTCCCCTACAGAAAGACCTTGCGCAGAAAGAAGTCGAACTTTCTCCAGAGACAGGACAAAGAGGGGTCCGGGCAGCCCGGACCCGCCCGGCGGCCGTCCGGCGGCGGGCCTTCGTCCGGCTGGATCCGGGAAGCGATCGTCCCGAGTGGAGGTCTCTAGTTGTCGCGGCCTCCGAACGCCGCGTCGAAGGAAGCGGAGGGCGGGTCGAAGTCGAACCGCTTCAGATGGGCGAGTGCTTCCGGCGCGCCGGTGAGGCGGTCCATGCCGGCGTCCTCCCACTCCACGGAGACCGGCCCGTCGTAACCGATCGAACGCAGCATCCGGAAGACGTCCTCCCAGGGGACGTCTCCGTGTCCGGCGGAGACGAAGTCCCAGCCGCGCCGCGGATCGCCCCACGGCAGGTGGGAGCCGAGCCGCCCGTTGCGCCCGTCCAGACGCTTCCGGGCCTCCTTGCAGTCGACGTGGTAGATGCGGTCCCGGAAGTCGTAGAGGAAGCCGACCGGGTCCAGGTCCTGCCAGACGAAGTGGCTGGGGTCGAAGTTGAGCCCGAAGGCCGGCCGGTCGTCCACGGCCTCCAGGGCGCGTCGGGTGGTCCAGTAGTCGTAGGCGATCTCGCTCGGATGGACCTCGTGGGCGAAGCGGACGCCCTCGGTGTCGAACACGTCCAGGACCGGATTCCAGCGTTCCGCGAAGTCCTCGTAGCCGCGTTCGATCATCCGTTCCGGCACCGGCGGGAACATCGCCACCAGATGCCAGATCGACGACCCGGTGAATCCGACGACCGTGTCGACACCGAAGGCCGCCGCAGCACGCGCCGTGTCCTTGATCTCGGCCGCGGCCCGCTGCCGTACGCCCTCCGGCTCCCCGTCGCCCCAGATGCGGGCGGGCAGGATGCCCTGGTGCCGCTCGTCTATGGGGTTGTCACACACGGCCTGGCCGACGAGATGGTTGGAGATCGCCCAGCATTTCAGACCGTACTTGTCGAGCAGGGCGTGCCGCGCGACCAGGTAGGACGGATCGGTCAGGGCCTTGTCGACCTCGAAATGGTCTCCCCAGCAGGCGAGTTCGAGGCCGTCGTAGCCGAAGTCGCGGGCCAGCCGGCAGACCTCCTCCAAGGGCAGGTCGGCCCACTGACCGGTGAACAGGGTGAACGGGCGGGGCATGGCGGCTCCAAGAGAGGCGGAGGTTCGTGCCGGATCGCTACCGGACTTCGGCCACGACGGCCTGGACAGGGGTGTACACGGAGTTCTTCCGCGCGCTCTCCTCCACCGCGGCGAGCACCCGCTGCACCTGCAGACCGTCGGCGAACGACGGGATCGGATCGGCGCCGGAGGCGATGGCCTCCACCAGATCACGGGCCTGGTGGGCGAAGGTGTGCTCGTAGCCGAGCGCGTGGCCCGGCGGCCACCAGCCCTCCAGGTACGGGTGCTCGGGCTCGGTGACGACGATCCTGCGGAACCCCGCGGTGGCGGCGGGCTCCCGGTGGTCGTGGAAGGACAGCTCGTTGAGGCGTTCGAGGTCGAAGGCGAGCGAACCGAACTCGCCGTTCACCTCCAGGCCCAGGGCGTTCTTGCGCCCCGATGCCATCCGGGTCGCCTCGAACGAGGCGAGGGCCCCCGAGGCGAGCCGGCCGGTGAACACGGCCGCGTCGTCGACCGTGACCGGCCCGCGCCGGGGGCCGCCGGAAGCCGTGAGACCGGAAGAGACACCGTCGAGACGGGGGCGTTCCTTGACGAAGGTCTCCATCTGGGCGGAGACCCCGACCAGCGGCTCACCCGCCAGGTACTGGGCGAGGTCGACGATGTGCGCGCCGAGGTCGCCCAGCGCCCCCGACCCCGCGTGTTCCCGCTGCAGCCGCCACGTCAGGGGGAAGTCGGGGTCGACGAGCCAGTCCTGGAGGTAGCAGACCCGGACGTGGCGCAGCGTGCCCAGCCTGCCGTCCGCGATGAGCCGGCGGGCGTAGGCGAGGGCGGGCACACGCCGGTAGTTGAAGCCCACCATCGCCAACTGCCCGCGCGAGCGGGCCGCTTCGGCGGCCGTCACCATGGCCTCGGCCTCGGCGACCGAATTGGCCAGCGGCTTCTCGCACAGCACGTGCTTGCCCGCCTCCAGCGCCGCGATCGCGATCTCCGCATGGCTGTCGCCCGGTGTGCAGATGTCGACGAGTTGCACGTCGTCGCGGGCCACGAGGGCGCGCCAGTCGGTCTCCGCCGCGGCCCAGCCGTGCTTGTCCGCCGCCGCCCGCACGGCGTGAGCGTCGCGGCCGGCGATCGCGGCCAGCACCGGCCGCAGCGGCAGGTCGAACACGTGCCCCACGGTGCGCCACCCCTGTGAGTGCGCGGCGCCCATGAACGCGTAGCCGACCATCCCCACGCCGAGTGCCGGCGGGGCGGTCCGACTGTCCCTCTGTTCCATACGGATCTCCTCGTCGGAGTGTCACTGACTCGTCGCTGTGTTCGCGGACCCCCAGCCCCGGGCCGGTCAGATGAAGCCGGTCGGCAGGTACTGGTCGACGTTGTCCTTGGTGACCACGGCCGAGTAGAGCGTCACCGAGGACGGGATCTCGAACTCGGCGAGGCCGCCGACGCCCTTGCCCTGGGCGAGCGCCCGGGCCAGGTCGATGGCGGAGGCGGCCATCGTCGGCGGGTACAGGACGGTCGCCTTGAGCACACCCTTTCCGGCCTTGATGGCGTCCATCGCGGACTTGGCCCCCGCGCCGCCGACCATCAGGAAGTCGTCGCGGCCGGCTTGGTCGATGGCCCGCAGCGCGCCCACACCCTGGTCGTCGTCGTGGTTCCACAGGGCGTCGAACTGCGGCTGGGCCTGCAGCAGTTGCGCCATCTTGGCCTGGCCGGACTCGACCGTGAAGTCGGCCGCCTGGCGGGCCACCTTGCGGATGTTGGGGTAGTTCTTCAGTGCGTCGTCGAAGCCCTTGGTGCGCTGCTGGGTGAGTTCGAGGTTGTCGAGGCCGGCGAGTTCGACGACCTTGGCGTTCTTCCTGCCCTTGAGCTGCTCGCCGATGTAGTGGCCGGCGTTGAGCCCCATGCCGTAGTTGTCGCCGCCGATCCAGCAGCGGTACGCCTGCGGGGAGGCGAAGACGCGGTCCAGGTTGACGACGGGGATGCCGGCCTTCATGGCCTGGAGACCGACCTGGGTCAGTGCCTTGCCGTCGGCCGGCAGGATCACCAGGACGTCGACCTTCTTGTTGATCAGCGTCTGGATCTGGCCGATCTGCTGGGCGATGTCGTTGGAACCCTCGGTGATCTCCAGCGTGACGTCGGAGTACTTCTCGGCACGGGACTTGGCGTTGTCGTTGATGGCGTTGAGCCAGCCGTGGTCGGCCTGCGGGCCGGCGAAGCCGATGGTGACGGCCTTGCCCGGCTTGTCGTCCGCGACCGGGGCGTTGTCCGCGGCCGCTTCCTTGTTCTTGGGGTCGTTGCTGGTACAGGCCGTCAGCAGCGCACCGGCGGACACGGCCGCGGTGCCGAACAGCAGCGCTCTGCGGCTGGTGGCGGGGGTTCTGGGCATGGCGGATCGACCCTTCGACTGGGCGGTGTGTGTCGGATGAAGGCTGTGGAGGTGCCGGATGGAGGCTGTGGGGGGTGCCGGATGGTGGCTCTGGGGGGGCCGGACGGCGGTGTCAGGGGCCGCCGTCCGGCGGTGTGGGGCAGAGCGTCGGGTGGCGCCGACGCGTCAGGCGTCGCCGTGCGGCGAGCGGCGCTGGACCAGGACGGCGGCGACGATGATGGCGCCCTTGGCGATCTGCTGGACAGCGGTCTCAAGGTTGTTCAGGGCGAAGATGTTGGTGATGGTGGTGAAGACCAGCACCCCGAGGACGGAGCCGACGATGGTGCCGCGGCCGCCGCTGAGCAGGGTGCCGCCGATGATCGCGGCGGCGATGGCGTCCAGCTCATAGAGGTTGCCGTTGGTGTTCTGGCCCGACCCGGCGAGCACGATCAGCATGAACGCGGCGATTCCGCAGCACAGTCCGGACAGCAGGTACAGATACAGACGCTGGCGGCGGACGTCGATGCCGGCCAGGCGTGCCGCTTCCGCGTTGCCGCCGACCGCGACGGTGCGGCGGCCGAAGGTGGTGCGGTTGAGCAGCAGCCAGCCGATGACGGTGACAGCGGCGAATATCAGAACCAGGGGCGGGATGCCGAGGACGTAGGAGTCCCTCGCACCGAGATCGAGCACGGATCCGACGGTCACGATCTGGGTGGTGCCGCCCGTGATCTGCAGCGCCAGGCCCCGGGCGGAGGCGAGCATGGCCAGCGTCGCGATGAACGGCACCATCCTGCCGTAGGCGATCAGCAGACCGTTCACGAGACCGCAGCCCACGCCGACGACCACCGCGGTGAAGAGGATGCCCGCGAAGCCGAAGTCCTGTGTGGCCACCGTCGTCGCCCACACCGAGGCGAGCGCCACCATCGCGCCGACCGACAGGTCGATCCCGCCGCTGGTGATGACGAACGTCATGCCGACGGTGACGACGCCGATCACAGACGCCTGGGTGAGGATGAGTTGCAGATTGCTCGTCTTCAGGAACTCGTCCGGTGCGGTGATCCCACCGACCGCGACGAGCACGGCGAGGACGCCGAGCAGGGACAGGGTACGCACGTCCCCCCACCCGCCCAGTGGTCGGCGCGCTCCCGAACCCTCCTTGTCCGCCGCGGCCTTGGCGGTGGACGTCGGCGCGTCCTTGTGTGCCGATGCGGCCGGCTGCGTCATGACGTCGGGCTCCCTTCCATCACAAGATCGAGTACAAGGTGCTCGTCGAGCTCCCGGGCGTCCGCCGTGTGCACGACGGTGCCTTCACGGAGCACCAGCACCCGGTCGGCGAGCCCCAGGACTTCGGGCACCTCGCTGGACACGAGCAGTACGGCCAGCCCCTCGTCGGCCAGGCGGCGGATCACCGTGTAGAGCTCCGCCCGGGCACCGATGTCGACACCCCGGGTGGGCTCGTCCAGCAGCAGCACCTTGCAGCCGCGCAACAGCCAGCGTGCGAGCACCGCCTTCTGCTGGTTGCCGCCGGACAGCGTCCTGATCGCGGCATCGGGATTGTCGGGCCGCAAGGACAGCTCCCGGACCGCCTGGTGCGCCGCTGCTCGCTCGGTACGCCGGTCGAGCCAGCCCGCACGGGCGAACCGGGACAGGGTGGAGATCGAGACGTTGCTGCTGACGGACTCCAGCATCAGCAGGCCCTGGGCCTTGCGTTCCTCGGGCGCGAGGCCGATGCCGGCCCGCACGGCGGCCCGGACGCTGCCGGGACGCAGCGGCGTGCCGTCGACGAGGACACGACCGCCGTCGGGCTTGCGCGCCCCGTAGACCGTCTCCAGGATCTCGCTGCGCCCGGAGCCGACGAGTCCGGCCAGGCCGACGATCTCACCGGGCCGCAGTTCCAGATCGACGGGCGCGAACTCCCCTCGTCGGGTGAGTCCTTCCACCCTCAGTACCGGCTCCCTCCCCTCGGCGAACCCGGCCTCGGGCCGCTCGGGAAAGACGTACTCCACATTCCGCCCGGTCATCAGGGCCACGACCTCATGGGTCGGAGTCGACTTGGCGGGCAGACCGTCGGCGACCGACCGGCCCTCCTTCAGAACCGTTACCCGGTCTCCGATGCGCCGGATCTCCTCCAGGCGGTGGGAGATGTAGATGACGGCGACACCCTCGGCCGTCAGATCGCCCACGATCCTGAACAGGTTGTCCACCTCTTCGGGGTCGAGCGCCGCCGACGGCTCGTCCATCACGATCAGCCGCACATCGTGGGAGAGTGCGCGGGCCATCGAGACGATCTGCTGCTGCGCCGCGGACAGTTCACCGACGAGCCGTGCGGGATCGATCTCCGAGTGCCCGAGACGCTTCAGGAGTTCCGCGGTCGCCGTGCGGGCGGCCGAGCCGCGCACGACGAACCCGGCAGCGGTCGGTTCGTGTCCGAGGAAGACGTTCTCCGCGACGGACAGCCCCTCGATCAGGTCGAGTTCCTGGTAGATGGTGGCGATGCCGAGACGCATGGCGGCGATCGGCGATCCCAGGGTCACGGGCTCGCCCTGCCAGGTGATCTCACCGCCGTCGGGCTGGTGGGCTCCGGCGAGCACTTTGATCAGGGTGGACTTGCCGGCGCCGTTCTGGCCGAGGAGGCAATGGACTTCGCCGGCCTGAACATCGAGGTCCACACCGTCCAGGGCGCGGACGCCCGGGAAGGACTTGGTGATGCCGGACATGGTGAGCAGGGGTGGTAGTGGTGCCATGAAGAATCCCCTCGGCGGATGCGGGCCGTGAGTGGGCAGGCTGAACAGGGAGTTCGGGTGTGCGGGCAGCTCCAGGGAGCCCCAGGCGTCGTGCGTGCCGGGGCGTACGGGTGGTGCCGGAGAGGGCCTGACGGCCATGCGGTCGGCGCGGTGGCCGGACCAGGTCACCGAAGCGTCATGGAGTGGTACAGCGCTCTAGGGGGTTGAGGTGGCGGCCCGGGATTGCGGCCGTGCCACGGGATTGCGGCGATGCCATCGGATCGCGGTGGCATTCGGGATGATCTGTATCCGGTCAGGCAGGCGAGAAGACGTGATCGCTGATGAGCCGGGCCGCGCCGATGACTCCGGCGTTCGGCCCCAACTCGCCCAGCACGATGGGCAGGTTGCGTGTGGCAAGCGGCAAGGACTGCTGGTACACCTGGGTCCGGACACTGGCGAGCAGCGTGTGGCCGAGCCCGGTCACACCACCGCCGATCACCACCAGGCCGGGGTTGAAGAAACTGACCAGTCCGGCGATGACCTGGCCCAGGCGCTTCCCGCCCTCCCTGATCAGTTCGAGAGCCACCGGGTCGCCCGCCACGGCGGCTGCCGACACGTCCGCGGCGGTCAGACGCCCGGCCGCCTCCAGCCGGGCGGCAAGCTCCGGCGACCGGCCCGCTCGCGCGGCCTCCTCCGCGTCACCGGCCAGCGCGGCACCGCTGAAATGCGCCTCCAGGCAGCCTCGGTTGCCGCACGCACAAGCACGGCCTCCCGGTTCCACCGGAATGTGCCCGATGTCTCCGGCGCTGCCCGTCGTCCCCCGGTAGACCTCGCCACCGACCACGATCCCGCAGCCGATGCCGGTGCCGATCTTGATGCACAGGAAGTCACGCGCGGAACGTGCCACGCCCGCGTGCTGCTCTCCCACGGCCATCAGGTTCACGTCATTGTCGACCATGACCGGACAGCCAAGTTCCTGGCTGAGCGCCTCCCGCACCGGGAAGCCGTCCCACCCCGGCATGATCGGAGGCGCGACCGGCACACCTTCCGGAAAGCGGACCGGCCCCGGGACCCCGATGCCGGCGCCGTCGAAGCCCTCCACGACACCGGATGCTTTCAGCTTGGCCGCCATCGACAGCACTTGCTCGAAGACCGCCACCGGCCCTTCACGGACGTCCATCGGATGGTTCAGGTGCCCCAGGACCTCCAACTCCGCGTTCGTCACGGCCACATCGATCGACGTGGCACCGATGTCGACACCGAGGAAACGCAGCGTCGGCGCGAGCCTGATGTTGTGCGAGCGTCGGCCGCCGCGCGAGGGGGCGAACCCGTCCGCGACGACCAGCCCCGTCTCCAGCAGCCGGTCCACCTCGACGGCCAGCTTCGAACGCGACAGATCCACCAGTTCACCCAGCTGGGCACGGGAGTTGGACCCGCCGTCACGCAGCAGGCGAAGCAGCCGCGCCTGATGCGCGTTCTCAGGTCGAGCAGTCATGCGTCTCACGAACCCCTCCCCTCGTCCCAGGCTAGGGCCCAGGCCTCTGTCTGCGTCGGCAAAGTCCTCTGGCTTCGGGAAGGAACGTAGCAGCGATTTGCCAAACCGTGAAGAACTTAGGAGCGAAACGGATCCAACTTCTTCCATCCTGAGGACAAAGTCTGCATGGAACTCCGCTCGGAGCCACAGCGCCGCCGACGCCGGCCGGAACCGATCGACGTGGCGTTCTTGAGGCACGAATACACGGTCGGGGTGGCCGAGGGCGGAGTGAATCCGCAGCAGGCCAGGACATGCGCGAACACCGAGGGCGTCGAACTGGACCGTGAGCGGCCGGTCGCCCGGTACGCCTGACTTGCTGATCATCCGTACGCCGCAGCAGGGCGGGAAAGGGGTGTTCGACGGCGGCTAGTGCTGTGACCGCGTCGGTTCGCCGGGTTGGTGGTCATGTCCTCGTGCCGGTTGGATGTGACGACACGTCTGATCGGCGCGGGAGGCGAGATGGCACAGCCGGTCAGGGTCCGCACATTGACCGAGCAAGAGGGACAGAAACTGCTGCGGATCGTGCGACGGGGCAGCACCAGCACGGTGCGGTTCCGCAGGGCGATGATGCTGCTGGCCTCAGCGGGCGGGAACACCGTGCCGGTGATCGCGCGGCTCGTACCGGCGGACGAGGACACCGTCCGGGACGTGATCCAGAAGTTCAACGAGACCGGGCTGGCCTGCCTGGACCCTCGGTGGGCGGGAGGCCGTCCCCGCCTGCTCAGCGATGGCGACGAGGACTTCGTCATCCAGACGGCCACCACCCGCCCAGCCAAGCTCGGCAAGCCCTTCACCCGCTGGTCGATTCGGAAACTCGCCGATCACCTGCGCCGCGACCTCGCCCGCCCGATACGGATCGGCCGCGAGGCCCTGCGCTGCCTACTCGCCCGCCGCGGGATCACCTTCCAGCGCACCAAGACCTAAGGAGTCCACTGACCCGGACTTCGACGCCAAGCTGGACCGCATCGAGTACGTGCTCCACGAGCGCCCGGACCGGACCTTCGCCTACGACGAGTTCGGGCCGCTGGGCATCCGCCCGACCGCCGGGGCCCGCTGGGCCGAGCAGAGCAGGCCGGACCGGTTGCCGGCGACCTGTCACCGCACTCACGGCACCCGATACTTCCATGGCTGCTACTCGGTCGGCGACGACACCCTGTGGGGCGTCAACAGACGCCGCAAGGGCATCGGCCCGACCTGGGTCGCACTCAAGAGCATCCGTGCGGCCCGCCCGGACGGCGCCCCGGTCCACGTGATCCTGGACAGTCTCTCCGCCCACAAGAACGGGCGTATGCGCCGCTGGGCGACGAGGAACAAGGTCGAGCTGTGCTTCACCCCGACGAACGCGTCCTGGGCCAACCCGATTGAGGCACACTTCGGGCCACTGCGGCAGTTCACTCTCGCCAACTCCCACCACCCCAACCACACCGTTCAGACCAGCCAGTTGCACCGCTATCTGCGCTGGCGCAACCAGAACCGCCGGCACCCCGACGTCCTGGCTGCACAGCGCCGCGAACGCGCCCGCATCCGCATCCGCATCCGCAGCGAGAAGGGCATTCGCTGGGGCGGACGCCCCCTCGCCGCCGCAGCCTGACCAAGTGAGGGATCCCGCCGTGTCCGGACGTGGCGATCAGACAGTGGCCAGGCTCTTCGCCATGACCCGCTCCCTGCCAATGCCATCGGGCAGAAGATCGCCGGGCTCACCCGTGTCCGTGAAACCGTGCCGCTCATAGAGCGCGGTTGCCTGGCGGTTGTCCGGCATGACGGACAACCGCAGCGTCGTGGCACCGCGCTCCACCGCCCACCGCTCGATCGCCTGGATCAGGCAGTCACCCACGCCCTTGCCCCGAGCCGTGGGGTTGACCCACATCGAGATCAACTCCACGTTCTCTGCTCCCTCGCCCGGCACTCCGCTGGCTATGCCCACCGGAAGGCCGTCGAGGAGCGCGACGAGATCGTGCGCGCCAGGAACCGACAGGCGGGCACGCCAGCGTTCCTCTCGGTCGCCGGAGCCTTGCCACTGGGCCAGTGTCGATCCGAATGCGTAGGGCGCCTCAGCAAGCGCCGCCAGTCGCAACTCCCGCCAAAGGGGCCAGTCGTCTGATTCCAAAGTGCGTAGTTCAAGCATGATCCAGACCATGCCCGCGCGCCGCGGCGGGCAGCAAGTTGATTACCACCATGCAAACGAGGTCGTTCAGTCCTGCGACCAGCCGAAACCGGCGAGCAACGGTGACTCGCGCACCCGCAGACCACGAGACCTCGGTGAACCTATCCGGTCACGGCATTAGCTAGCCGCCCGAGATTTCTCCTCGGAGCACGGGCGCACCCTCGACACCGGTGGTGACCCGGAGCAGGCGGCCGGTCGTGTCGCCGGCCTCGTCCTCCAGGAACTCGACCACCAAGAGGGAGTCGCCGTCGAAGGCCAGGTTCATCGGCCGGTCGCCCTGGCCGAGGGACAGCGACCGCACGGAACTGCCGTCGGCTGCCACCACGTCGAGAGTGGAGGAGCCGAAGGACGTGATCCACAAGCTGCCGTCGGCGGCCCATCGGATGCCGTGCGGAACGTGCCCGGAGGGAAGCTGGGCGACGGTCTCCACCGTGCCGTCGGGGCGCCACCGGCGTACCCGGTCGAGGTACGCCTCGGTCCAGACGATCGAGCCGTCCGCGTGGGCCGCAATCCCGGCGGGGAAGGTGACACCGGTGTCGACCACGGTCTCGGCGGTGCCGTCGGGGGCGAGGGCGATGATCCGCCCGTTTCCGCTGCGTTCCTCGCGCAGGTCCGCGTCCCACTCCCAGATGTGTGAGTCGGCGATCCAGAGTCGTCCGTCCGCGCCCCAGACGAGATCGTGCGGGGCGACGAGCGGCACTCCGTCCACCTCGGTGAGCACGGTCTCGGCCTCGTCCGCTCCGATCCGCAGCCGCTGGACACAGGGTTCGGCGGCGTCGTCGGCGACCCAGAAGTCACCGATGCGCCCGCCGGTGTGCGCGAGATAGGCCGCCTGGTCGGTGCCCATCACAACCGCGATCGGGCCGGAGGTGGTTTTGGCCAGCGTGTGGGCTCCCGCGTCGGGCGACCAGCCGACGAGCCGGCCGGTCTCGGTATCCACACTGACGAACCGTCCGTCGGGCAACAGGTCACCGCCCTGTGGCATGCCCCCGAAATCGGCTTCCAGCACTTCGACGGTCGGCTCGGAGGTGGTGGGGGGAAGGGGCATGGGGACGTTCTCCTTGTATTCGTGGTCCGTCAGATGCCGAAGGTGTGGTCCAGCGCACCGCGCAGGACGGGGGCTCCGGCCGTTTCGCAGGGGACACGCTTCAGTTGACCCGGGCGGTAGCCGTACACGGTCTCGTGCTCGGTGAGTCCGAAGTCGATGACGTACAACTCCCCATTGCCGAATGCGAAGTTGATTGGCACGCCGCCGAGGACGAACTCGCGTAGGGGCGTTCCGTCGCGGGCGATGACGTCGATGCCACCGGCTTCGAAGTTGGCGATCCAGAGGTTGCCGTGGGCGTCGGCCTTGACGGCTTCCGGGGTATGTCCCTCCGGCAGGGTGGTGATGTGCTCGGTCCGGCCGTCGGGCAGCATGCGGCAGACCCGGCGGGTGTAGGACTCCACCCAGACCACGCTGCCGTCGTGTTCGGCCAGGACACCGTTGGGGAAGGTGGGTCCGAGTTCGAGGACGATCTCGACGCGCAGCCCTGGGCCGACCGCGTAGAGGTATCCGGGATCGGAACGGAGGTCGGGGTCCCACTGGCCCGAGTCGGTGATCCAGAGCCGTCCGTCGGGCCCCCAGGCCAGGGAGTTGGGGGCGGTGAAGGGCAGGCCATCGGCCTCGGTCGCAAGAACTTCCACCGCGGTGCCGTCGGGACTGACCCTCTGCAGTGAGGGCGGTACGGTCCGGGGCGCCAGCCTCCCCTCGCCGTCGTGACCGCTCTGCGTGACGTAGAGGTGGTCATCGCTGCCCAAAAGGCAACCATAGGGGCGGCCTCCGGGCACCGCGAAGGTGGCGAGCAGGCCGTCGGGGTAGCGGACGCAGATCCGGCCGCTGTCGGTCTCGGCGAACAAGACCCCTCCGTCCGACAGGAGTTCGGGGGTCTCGGGATGTCCGAGGAAGTCGACGAGGATCTCGGTTTCGGCCGGTGTCACAGGGCCACCTCCAGCAGCCTGCCGGTCATCTGAGCGGCTTCGGGTGCCGAGTCGTCGAAGGAGCCGAGATCCGTCACGTACAGGCAGCCGTCTCCGAGAACGCAGTTCAACGGCAGCCCGCCGGTGTGGACGAAGTCTGTCTGCCTGCCGTGCCGATCGAGAACGACGATGCCCTCGGCGAAGAGGCCGGCGATCCACAGCGTGCCGTCGGGGCCGGTCTTGAGGCTCTCGGGTAGCTGCTCCTCGGGCAGGGTGCACAGGACTTCCGGCCGGCCGCCCGGTGGCAGCCGGAGCACCCGGTTGGTGTAGCACTCGGCCCAGAGCACGGAGCCGTCGTCGGCCACGGCGATCCCGCTGGGGAAACGGATTCGTAAGGTTCTCACGGTATCGGGTTGAGGCGATCCACAGATACCTGCATGGTCACGGACTTCCCGGACCGCGCTGTCGTGGTCGGGCCGTCACGTCGACGATCGGCAGGAGGGTCGCGGTGGCCGGAGTGCCGATCTGACGTGGTGTCGGTCCGGCTGGGGTGGGGACATCAGTGAGTCGTTCCTGAAGTTGGTCGAGGGCGGCCTGGCCGTCGTGGACCGCGGCGCGTTCGTCGTCGGTGAGGGGGATGTTGGCCAGCATCATCTGGAGGTTCTCCTTCGCCTCCAGCAGTTGGCCCCTGCTGGAGTTCTTCGGGGTGTGGAAGTCGCAGCGTGCGCAGGCCATCCGGTGCTGGCACTGCTCGAAGAAGGTGTAGGTGCACAAGCCGTGGCCCAGGTCGTAGTACTGCCAGGGCTCGCCGCTGGCGGCGCCGCCGGAGGCGACCGCGTCGCGGTCGACGAGGCCTTCGATAGTGCGGACGTTGCGAGCGAAGCAGCCGGCGTCGTTGTAGGCCCTGGCCAGCGTGTTCGGTGTCATCTTCGCGTAGTGGGCCGTCGCCTCCGGGGTGCGGTGGCCGAGCCATTCCTGCAGCTCGAACAGCGTCATGGGCTCCTTGGCGTTGTAGAGCTGGCTGGCGATCGCGGATCGGGCCCGGTGGCTGGTGATGTTGCCGCGAACATCGGCCGCGGGGACTCCGGCCTTGCGGCAGAGCATCGGGATGATCGTCGTGTTGATGTAGTGCTTGGCGACCTGGCGGGCGCGGTGGGCGAACAGGAAGTCGGCCAACTCGCCGGTCTTGTGGTCGAGCATCTGCGGTTGGGCGGGTCTGACGGCCTGCCATGCCTCGACGGCCTTGCCCAGGAGCGGGTCGACGGGCTTGGTGAACGCGGTGCCGGTCTTGTGGGTGAGGACGTCCAGTAGGGGAACGCCGCAGGATACGAGACGCATACTGCGGCACCAGATTCCGCGTAACTTGCAGGGACCGGGCATACGCGTTCTTTCGCCGCTGGCGCGACCACGGCCTGGTCAAGGAGTTCCACGACCGGCTGCACGCGAGGATCCGCGAGGAGTTGGGGCAGGCACCCGAAGACCCACGTCGTCGACGCAAGACTCTTCGTGTACGACAACCGCGAGGTCCCCAGAGAGATGAGCGAGCTGGCCGCGAGGGACGCTGCTGACGCCGTCGACGCAGCACTCCGAAGGGGCGGGTAGAAGCAAGTACGGTCGGCCGTCGCCGCCCCACCTTTACTGAATGGCCAGCGCAGCATGCCGGAAATCTGTCGAGCCCGACCCACTGGTGGCTCTGCCCTTCCCGCATGACCCATGTCAAGACCTCGTACGTTTGCCTGCCCTGCCGGCCTCGCACAAGCAGCCCTGCCTCGGCTACCACGACCACGACCGGGTCTGTCCACGCTGCACCGAACCACTGATCCACGTCGGCTCCGCCTTCGCGGCACCCAAGAGGCGGGACACCGCCGCCTGGCGCACCCTCGCCGTGCTGCTGCACGCCGGTGTGTGCTTCCACAAGAGCTGTTGCGGCGGCCCCGGCTACCGCCCACGCGCCCTCAGCGAGGTGTGCGAGCGGATGGCTTACGCCCGAGTCACCGGAGAACCGTTCGCTCAGGCGCTGGTCCGCCGCGACCTGGCGGTGTTGACGGTGATCGTGGCCGCGTCCAGCACGGGTTCGGTCTCCTTGGATGTGGAGGCTGACCAGACGAACGATACGGTGGGGGAACGGCGCGAATCGCCCGGGCCGGCAATCGGGCAGCTCAGCGCCCGACGGTATCGAACTTGCTGGGTACGTAGCCGTGTACCGGGCTGGGCACTTTCACGCCAACGCTGACACCGCCTTCACGAGCATTGATCTTCACAGGTCGGGGCCGCTCGGAGACGCCTCGGTGGTCCCAAATGGCGGTCCTGGCGCGCATTTCGTGAAGGCGATCACGCTGCTCGGGTGTACGACACGGTGTGTGAGCGTCGGGAGGCCGCGACGAGCAGGACGCGCTTTCTCAGCAGAGGGAGTCCGGCTCGGTTGGACATCTGCCGTTTCAGCATCTTGAGATCGCAGACGCGGCCTTCGACGATGCCTGAGCCCCAGTTCGTGGTGAAGCCGGCCGTGACCGCGTCCAGGTCGGTGGCCAGTCCTTGGGCGAAGCCTGCAAGACCGGGCAGCCCGCCGGTGGTGACCTCCTCGATCCGGGTCGGCAGCTCGGCGGCCCGGCGCGTCTGGAGCATCTGGCCAAAGACGCGGATGTGCTCGCGGGCGGCGGCCAGTTCGGGACATGCGGCGGGCGTGAGCTTGAGCTGACTGGCCTCCTCCTCGCTCAGCGTGTCCGGATGGCGGTTGAGCCAGCCGGTCACCTGCCGGACGGTCGGTGGCAGCGTTCCGTAGACATGTCCTTTCCGGGTCGCGAAGTCGTCGACTGCCAGTACCCACGGTGTGGCCGCGGGTGGATCAGGTAGCGCCATCACGAGCCGCAGCAGCTCCGACCGGTCGGCCGGGACCGACAATTTCGGTGGCGAGTCTGGCGCCGACCCATCCAGCGAGTGCCACCTCGACCGCCTCCAGCAGGCCCCGCAGCAGCGGCGTCCGGCGGCCGTAGAAGAAGGTCAGCCCCTGGACCTGTTCGACGAATGTCCTCCTGGCGCAGCCGGAGTTGTCGCAGAACAGTCGTCGGACCGACAGCTCACGTATCCGACATCGCGCCGACAGGTGGGGCAGAGACGTCGGGCGCGGTTGGCCTTGGCGAGGGCGGCGGCGCGGTCCGGGGTCGTTGGGCGGACCGGCCGGGCGCTGTCGACGCAACAGAGGTGGACGACCAGCGGGCCCCGCCGTCGACCGGGACGCCGGAGTTCGATGGCCACGTCCCGACCACCAGGGCGCAGCCCCATCGCGAGCAGCCGACGGCGCGCAGCCGGGCCTTCCGGGGCAAGGCGCCCCCGGGTCAGCGACAAGCTCCGTGCGGAAGACCCTGGGCGAGGCCGGCTTGGAGCCTCCCGCGGACTGTCCCGGATCACTTCGGGCGCCGCGAGCGTCTGCTCCGTCCAGCAGCATGCTGGTCTGGACGGGGGTCATGTGCGGTGTGGTGTGGATGACGACGCCTGCCGAACTGTCATTTTATGTGACGGTCCGTCTTATTCGCGTTCCTGCCTGTTCTGGTAGGGGGATGTGGTGGGCTCCTCGCGGTGGTGGGTTGCTGCCGTGAGGCCTTCTCTGTGCGCGCCCGTACCCCGTAACCCCTCTCCAACCGGAGTGGGTGTGTGCGGGTGAGTGAGGTGCGCCGTGGTTAGAAAGGGTTACGGATTCGTCTCATGGCCGTTTCCACCATCACCGGACACGGGCGGGTGGCACGCCTGGTGTCCGGCCGCGCTCTTCGTGGTCGTCAGGCAGGGGGTGCGGCGTTGACCCTGCTCTGTGGGGTCATCGCCGGTAGCGTCACGGTCCCCGTGACCACAACGTCCGCTTCCGCCTTGCCGGCGGCGTCCACGGCTCGCGCCGCGCACACCTTCCTCACCCCGGCGGGCAAGGCGAGTCTGCGGCGTCAGCCCCAGTCGGTCTCCTTCACCTGCACCCACGGTGACCAGACCTTCACGGTCCCCGCGGGTGTGTCCTCCATCGTGGTGGACGCCGTCGGCGCCCCCGGCGGCAACGGAGCCGGCGCCGCCGGCAGCACCGGCGGGGCAGGAGGCAACGGCGGCAGCGTCACCGGTGCCAGCCTGGCCGTCACCCCTGGCCAGGTACTCCACGTCGAGGTCGGCTGCGCGGGCAGCAACACCGGCACGGGCGGCTTCAACGGCGGCGGCGCCGGCGGCTCCGGTGCCGCCGACATCACCAACCCCGGTGGAGGCGGTGGTGGTGCCACCAGCCTCCAGACCGAGGACAACACCGGCTGCCTCCGGTCGGGAAACCCCACCACGGACTGCCGCCTCCTCGTCGCCGCCGGCGGCGGAGGCGGCGGCAGCATCAACAACCCGACCGCTACCGGGGCCGCCGGCGGTAACGCCAGCGGCAACGGCGGCGCCCCCGGCACCGCCTCCACCAACTCGCGCGGCGGGAACGGCGGAGCCTTCGGCATCGGCGGGGGCGGCGGAGGCGACAGCGAGGCGAACCGCCCCGGCGGTGACGGTACGGCCACCGCCGGCGGCACCGGCAACGGCAGGGGAGGCGATGGCGGCGGCGCCTCGGCCACCACTGCCGGAGGCGGCGGTGGCGGCGGAGGCGGCGGAGTCCTCGGAATCGGCGCCGGCGGTGGCGGGGGCGGCTCCACCCACGGCGAGGGAGCAACTGTCACACCAGGCGTCGGCTTCACCGTTGGCGCCAATGGTGCTGCCGGTCACGGCGGCCACGGCGGCACCGGCCCCGTCACCGGCCCGTTCGGTACCGCCGGTGGTGGCGGTGGGGGCGGCTGGTTCGGCGGCGGCGGTGGAGCTTCGCGGGGTGGCGCGGGGGCCGGCTCCTCGTACGCTCCGACCAGCTCGGGTGCGACCGCGGGTACGGACACCACGGGCACGCCGCTGCTGAAGATCACCTACACGGCGGTGCAGGCGACCACCCTGACCGCGACACCGGCCACGTTCACCCTGACCGGGGCCACACTGGACTTCACCAACATGACGGCCACCCTCACCACCACCAGCGGCGGCACTCCCGTGGCCGGACAGACGGTGACCTTCACCAGCGCCGGGACCGGCACCCTGCTGTGCACCGCGACCACCGACGCCAACGGCGTGGCCACCTGTACCAGCTACACCGGCCCCGACGTCGCCACCGCCATCGGGGTCGCACGGGACCTGCGTCTCAACGGCTACACCGCCACCTTCGCCGGCAGCACCGACCTCGCCGGCAGCAGCGCCCAGGCCAGCGCCACCCAGATCGGCAATCCCTGCATCCCCGGCCGGCCCTGCAAATGCGACCACGACGGCAACTACGGAGACTACGGAGACCACGGCGGCAGTGACTGCGACCACGACGGCAACGGCAGCTCCAGCAAGAGCCACTGACAGCACGACACCGACCGACCCAGGGGGTCACCACGAGCGACCCCGACCACCCCACGAGCTGACACAGCCCACTCACCCGGGCTGATCAGAAACCAGGCAGAGCCTCCCGGCCACACAGCAACGGCCCCCACCGCTGCGCCCACCGCCCGGGAGGCTCTGCCCATCACCGCGTCGGCGATCCGGCCGGAGCGGTCGCAGGGCCGACCGTCGAAACAGCAGCTCAGCGAGCAGCGCGTCCCGGACCATCCACGCGTTCGCGGGCGACGGGCGCAGCGTGCGGCGAATGCCCTCCGCGGTCACCATCGCGTCCGGCCGATCGGCCGTCACCGCGCGTGCCTCGGTGAGCAGTTCGTCCGCCGTGCGGCGGGGCCGGGTCGGCTTCGCCGCCTCCGGAATACGTCCGGTCGGGCGGCTCGGTCGGGGCGCCTCCGAGGGAAAGGAGGCCGCTCGATCGGTCGGGCAACGGCCGGGGCGACGGCACGGACCGGCTTGAGCGGCAGGGCCGACTTGATGAAGTCGACCGCGACCGTATCGGGCACCCGCACCACCGAGGAGACCGGCGGAGCCGGAGGCGATTCGGGGAGGTCACCGGTAGACCGAATTGTATTGATCCGAGTTGCTTTCTCCGCTCCGACGGAGACGCCGAGTTGGATCAGCGGATCGAGGCTCCCGTTCGGGGGCCACCCATCAAGATCGGAACGACAACAGCCACCCCATTCCAACTCTGCAACCGCCAGTCTCGCGGCCCTGCTGTCGATGACAGCGGTGGTTCCTGGTGGGAGCCGTGGCGCTCCATGCACTGCCAGCGCAGGCGGCTGCCGGACAGGGCCGTGGCGACCGACTGGACCACCACGAGATACATCAGCCGGCGGTAGCCGAACTGCTGGAACGGCAGGCTCCACAGCGGTCCGAGCCGTTCGCCGTCGAGGCGGAACGCATAGGCCCCGGTGACGGCCTGGATGAGCAGAAACGAGGACCACAGCAGCACGTGCACGAGGTCGAGGAAGATCATCCCGTACACGCTCAGCACGTCGGCCAAGGGTGCGAACAGTGGCAGCAGCACCTGGAACAGCAGCAGGAAAAGCAGCCCGCGACGGCCGAACGTACCGGCCGCTCCACTCTGGCGGACGGCGCCGCGGTGCTTCCACATCGCCTGCAGGGTCCCATGGCACCAACGGTAACGCTGCCGCCACAGAGCACCGAGGGAAGCGGGAGCCTGGGTCCAAGCGATGGCTTTCTCCTCGTAGACCACACGCCAGCCGTCACGCCAGATCGCCATGGTGAGGTCGGTGTCCTCGGCGGCTGTCGCCTCGGAGACACCGCCGACGTGCACCGGCGCCGCCCGGTGCCAGGCGCCGATCGCGCCCGGCACCGTGGGCATGCACCGGGCCGGGTCGAAGAGCCGCCGGTCCAGGTTGAAGCCGACGACGTACTCGATGTGCTGCCAACGGCCCAGCAGGCCGCCCCGGTTGACAACCCTGACGTTGCCGGAGACCGCTCCGATCCCCGGGTCGGAGAACGGTTGCACCAGTTGGCGGACCGCGTCCGGCTCGAAGACCGTGCCGCCGTCCATCATCACCACGATCCCGTGCGAGCACCGCGGTCGCTGTGACAGGGCGAACCATCGCCCCCAGACGGCGACGGCGAGCTCCTCGACCGGTTGGACTAGCGCTTAGCGGTGCCGTTCGACGAGGTCCCGACGGACCTCCAAGCTCACCTCCTCGGCGGGGGCTTGCCAAGATGGCTGTATTCCTTGGCCAGTTCGAGTCGTGAGCGGTGCGGACCGTCCAGGCTCTCGCACGGCGTGTTGTACCCCTTCCCACAGTCCGCGCAGGTGACCTCGTACACCCGCCACGCCCGAGGGGTCTGCTTCTGCTTGGCCTTCCGCTCGTCCAGGACCGGCTGCGGGGAGAGGCTCAGTGGCCGAGGGCGACCTGGACGATCTTGATGACGACCAGGATCATGGCGATGAGCAGGTAGGTGCGCAGCGCGCCCATGCCGATCTTGTAGGCGGTGGACATGGCCGGCCGGGTCAGCGTGGCCAGCGCGGGCATGCGCCAGGTGTCCCGGCCGGTGCGGTCGATCGGGTCCTCCTTGGTGCCCCTGCGGCGCCGGGTGAAGGCGTATCCGGCGGCGAGCACGCCGACGATGCCGCAGGCGGCCATGATGTCGAGGATCGCGCCGGCGGAGATGTCAGGGAAGAGCACCGAGGCGGTCAGGATGACCGACAGGGCGACCAGGACACCGACGACGGCCGCGGTGAACGCGTTGGTCCTGGGACCGTTGGTCCAGGGGCCGAGGACCTGCTTGTCGTTGCACAGCAGGAGCAGGAAGACGCTGGCGGAGAGCAGCAGGACGCCGGCGAGCGTCTGCACGCCCTCTGTCAGCAGGCCCAGCGGGGAGCCGGGGATGAGCACGATGGCGGCAGCGGTGGCGACCAGACCGGCGTAGACGGCGTAGAAGCCCTTGGCTCCCTTGACGCCGCGATGGAGGCAGTGCTTGATGCCGAAGACGTCGCCGATGGCGTAGGCGGTGGACAGGGACACGGCGAAGGCACCGATGATCGAGGCGTCCAGCAAGGCGACAGCGAACAGCACCCCGGCGAACTTGCCCGCCGCCGCTTCAAGGCCGTGCGCGACACCGGCGGTGTCGGTGAAATTCCCGAAGCCGTGGGTGCCGGCGAACGCGGCGGCGGTGAAGCCCATCATGGCCGCGGCCCCGATGACCACGATCACGATGCCGATCCACAGATCGGCCTTCTCGTACTTCATGAAGCGCGGGGTGATCCGCTTGTCGATCACGTACGACTGCTGGAAGAACAGCTGCCAGGGGCCGACCGTGGTGCCGACGATGCCGATGATCAGCAGCATGACTGTGGACAGCCGACCGGTGCCGCCGGGCATGTTCGGGACGACGAAGTCGCGGGCCATCTGCGAGGCGTGCGGGTGGACCATGAAGTAGATCGGCACCAGGAGCAGCGAGGCGGCGCACGGTGTGATGGCGACCCGCTCGAAACGGCGGAAGGAGCCGGTGAACGCCGAGGCGATGACGATCACGGCGGCGAGTACCACGGAGGCGGCCTTGGGCAGGCCCAGGTAGCCGGTGGCCAGGGTGATTCCGATGAACTCGGTCACCAGGGTGAGCGCGTTGAGCAGGAACAGGTCGATCACGCTAAACGCGCCCCAGAACTTGCCGAACCGCTCCAGGATGAGGCGGGCGTGGCCGACGCCGGTGACGGGCGCCCAGGCGCAGCACCATCTCCTGGTTGACGTACAGGACCGGGACGAGCAGGAGCAGGGTCCACAGCAGGTGGGTGCCGTAGTTCTGGCCAGCCTGGCCGTAGGTGGCGAATGCACCCGCGTCGTTGTCGCCGACCATCACGATCAGGCCGGGGCCGACGATCGCGAGCAGTGTCTTCAGCTTGGCCGGCAGGCCGGTGCGGGGCGCGGTGTCATCCAGCCTGATGGTGCCGAGCGCGCCTTGGATGTCGCCGATGTGGGCGTCGTCCAGGACTGCCGCGCGGGAAGCCGCAACGGTGGTGTCGAGGGTCGTGTCGGTCATGGCGTACCCCCCAAGTCCCCTCAGAGGGGGAGGTATTGGGGGAACACGGCCGTCATCCCCCCTGCGCGGGCGCGCAGAACGGCGGCCCGTCACGGCGCAGGGCCGTGCGGGGGCGCAGGACGCGGACGGGACGTGCAGGCCCAGTCGTTGATAGAGGGCCTGGGCTCGCTGGTTGACGGCCAGGACGTCCAAAGTGAGGTCCCGGCCCTGCTGGTGGGCTTGGTGCAGGAGGCTGCGGATGAGCTGGCTGCCGATGCCGCGTCCCTGATGGTCGGGTGGAGCTCGATCCGCGCCAGGTAGATCTCGGTGGGCCGGTGCTCGACGTGGAGCATGCCGGCGTCCGTGCCATCGGCGGTGATGATCTGTCATCCATCCGGAGTGAACGCGCTGGCGTGAAAGTCGCGTTGGATCTGTTCGTCCCAGCCCCAGACGGCCGTGATGTAGGCGCCCATGGCGGTCTTGTGCAGCTGGAAGCAGTAGTCGCTGTCCGCGGCGGTGGCCGGCCGCAGGCCGATGACGGTCATGCGGCCTGCTCCTGGGCCGCTCGACGAGCAGACCGCGTTCGAAGCGGGCTCCGGCGCGGACGAAGGCGTCGAGGTGAGGAGCGTTGACCGCCCGCCACCGCTGCTGGGCGGACTCGATAAGTTTGAAGACCAGGGCTAGGGCCGCGGTGCGGGAGCCGGCGCCGCGGGTGACCTTAGTCCGCAGCCTCACGGTGGAGAACGTGGACTCGATCGGGTTCGTACCAGGTATGAAAGTCGTGGGCGCCGTTGTCCGCGTCCTGGTGACCGGGCTTCGGCCTGGTTGTACGGTGCGACCGTCAGGACAAGGGGTGCCCGGGGATTCAGCATGGGCAGGCCGATCTTGAACGATGGGCTGCGAGCCCGCCTTAGTAGATGGCCGCCCCTGCGACTTGCCTGGCTGCGTCGAGAGCGCGATTCCGTAGGTGTCGTTTCGCCCAGCTGACCCCGCAACAGATGCACGCCGACGCAGGGAGGCGGACGGTGGGACGTTCCATCGGACTGGACATCCACCGCGACTTCGCGCAGGTCGCAGTGGTGGAGAACGGATTCGTCGCGGACTGGGGCCGGGTGGACTGCCGACCCGAGGCACTGCGGGAGTTCGCCGCTGGTCTGCGGCCGGACGACCAGGTGGCACTGGAAGCCACCGGGAATGCGAGCGCGGTGGCGGTGCTCCTGGAGCAGTACGTGGCCCGCGTGGTGATCTCCAATCCGGTCAAGACTCGGGCGATCGCCGAGGCCAAGGTGAAGACCGACAAGGTCGACGCCCGCATCCTCGCGCAGCTGCTGGCCGCCGACTTCCTGCCGGGCACCTGGCTCCCCGACGAGCGCACCCGGATGCTCCGTCGCCTCTCCACCCACCGGGCCCAGCTGGTGCACGGTCGGATCCAGGTGAAGAACCAGGTCCAAGCGGTGCTGCATCGCAACATGCTGCCGCGTCCGCCGGTTTCGGACCTGTTTGGAACCCGCGGCCGGGCCTGGCTGGAGCACCAGACGCTGCCGGCCGACGAGCGTGAGACCGTGGGCGCGCTGCTGCGCCAGCTCGACTTCTACGGCGCCGAACTCGCCGCAGTGGAGCAGCGCCTGGCCGCCGAGGCGCTGGACGACCCCGTGGTGCGACGATTGATGACCATCCCCGGGGTGGACGCGATGACCGCGGTCACGGTGCTTGCCGCGGTCGGAGACTTCCGGCGGTTCCCCAGCTCCGACAAGCTCGTGTCCTACCTCGGCCTGAACCCGCGGGTGCGCCAGTCCGGCGGGCAGCCGGCCCACCACGGGCGGATCACCAAGGCCGGGTGCGGCAAGGCCCGCGGGATGCTGGTGCAGGCCGCGTTCGCCGCGCTGCGCTCCCCGGGCCCGCTGCGGGCCTTGCACCAGCGGATAGCCGCCCGGCGCGGCTTCCAGATCGCGGTCGTCGCGGTCGCCCGGAAGATCGCGGTCATCGCCTGGCACCTGGTCACCAAGGAGCAGGACTACGCCTTCGCCCGCCCCAGCCTGGTCGCCTTCAAGCGCCGCAAGCTCGAGCTGACCGCGGGCGCCGAACGCCGCATCGCCCGGCGCGGTGCGGGCTACGACTACAACAACAAGGACCTACGGCGCCACGAGCGCGAGATCGCCGAGCAGGCCGAACGCGCCTACGCTCTGCTGACCGCCCAGTGGCAGCCCACACGCCCACCCGGCAAGCCACCGCTGCCGCCCATTCCCGGTGCCGATAACGGGGCTGCGACCTGCCATCCTTGATGGCCTTGGGGAACTTCGCGCCGTAGAGCTTGGCGAAGGTCTTGACCGCCGCCTCGGCGTGGTCACGGTCCTCGGCGTTGCAGATGTCCTGGACGGCCTTCTTCGCGCCGGGCTGCGCGGACTTCGCCATGGAGTCGAGGACGTTGGCCGTTTTGTGAACCCAGCACCTCTGCTCGCGGGTGGCCGGAAACACCTCAGCCAAGGCCTTCCAGAAGCCGAGGGCGCCGTCGCCGACCGCCAGGACCGGGGCGCGCATGCCCCGGCGGGCGCAGTCACGCATCACGTCGGCCCAGGATTCTGCGGATTCGCGGTGGCCGTCCTTGAGGGCGACCAGTTCCTCGGAGCCGTCGGCGCGGACCCCGATGAGCACCAGGACGCAGGCTTTGGCCTCCTCCAGGCGGACGTCGAGATGGATGCCGTCGGCCTACACGTACGCGTAGTCGACCTCCGCGAGGTCGCGGACCATGAACGCGGCATGGCCGGCCTGCCACTGCCGGGTGAGGCAGATGACGGTAGCCGGCGAGAGTCCGGCCGCCGAGCGAAGGAACTGCTCCAGCACCGGGACGAAGTCGCCGGAGGACAGGCCATGCAGGTAGAGCAGCGGCAGCACCTCGCTGATCTTCGGAGACTTGCGGCACCACGGCGGCAGGATCGCGGAGGAGAACCGCTTGCGCTCGCCCATGGTCTCGTCGACTCGCTTGTCGTTCACCCGCGGGGCCTTCACCTCGACCACCCCGGCCGCAGTGGTGACCTTCCTGGGCAGGTGGTAACCGTTGCGGACCACGAGCCGCCGGCCGGTCCCGTCACGCTGGTCGCCCAATTCCGCCATGTAGGCGTTGACTTCGGCCTCCAGAGCCGCCGCGAGCATCCGCCGCGCCCCCTTACGGACGGTCTCGTCGATCAAGGAGGAGCCGTTGGCGGTGGTGGCGTCGTCGTTGACTACTCTGAGCACGGGCGTGCCTTCTCGACCGGTGCTGCGAACACCGGCCTGCTCGATGACCATCAGTCGATCACTCGGGAAGGTACGCCCTTCGCGTGCTCCCCGAACTCGATCCACAGGTCTTGAGCATGGCTCCCGTTGAGGGCCGCTTCCTCGAAGTCGGGAAGGACGTCGAATCGGTGGACCCTCGGGTGCTGCTTCGTCGCGACACCCGCGGAGATGTGCGGGACGGCAGAGGATTCCGGCGGGTTGGAGAGGTGAGTGAAGTTCAACAGCTCGCCGTCGGGGGGCAGTTCGATGTCCGGGAGGTCGTGGGGCAACGCCGTGCAGCCGGCGGTCGGTGCGGGGGACGGCCGGATGTCCGCGTTCCCGCGCAGGTGATCGTGGCGCGGATGTGGCTCTTGTCGATCGGCAGGGGCGGGATCGTGCCGCAGGCCGCTGACACTGGTGGGCCACGGCCGTTGTTCTGGAACTCGGTGTGTGTCCCGGAACAACGGCCGCGGTAGGTGGGACGGAGGGGATCAGGGGATGAGCCGCCACTGCTCGATGTAGCCGACGTCGATCGCCGCGTGGTCCTGGACTCGGAGCTTCCAGGTGCCGGTCAGGGGTTGGGCTG